>JASGDX010000361.1:0-20740 GCA_047606985.1 Leucobacter sp.
CCGGCTGGCACCCGAGCACCCCGCCCCGGCACCGGTGGAAGACTGCTACGCGGGTCTGGTCTGGGTCGCCGAGCATGCGAGCGAACTCGGCATCGATCCCGATCGGATCGTGGTCATGGGCGGCAGCGCGGGTGGCGGTCTCAGCGCGGGAGTCGCTCTGCTCGCTCGCGATCGCAATGGACCATCTCTCGCGGGGCAGATGCTCCTCTGCCCGATGCTCGATGACACCAACAGCAAGCCGTCGAGTCACCAGTACGACGGCTTCAGTCCATGGCCGAGGCACATGAGCCTCCTCGCCTGGCGGGCACTGCTCGGTGAAGGCGCGGGCGATCCGTCAGCGGAGATCGACGTGTACTCGGCGCCTGCCCGCGCGAAGGATCTCTCCGGTCTCCCCCCGGCTTTCGTCGAAGCCGGCAGCGCGGAGCTCTTCCGCGACGAAGACGTCGAGTATGCAGGCCGGATCTGGTCCACCGGAGGTCAGGCGGAGCTGCACATCTGGAGCGGAGCATTCCATGGCTTCGATGTGTTCGCCCCGGATCACCCCATCACGAGAGCGGCTCTCGCGACCCGCTCCTCATGGCTGCGACGGATCCTCGCATAGACAGCGCGCCATCGATCCATCCGCAGGACCACGAAAGCAGGTGCATGGTGTCAAAGCCACTAATTCTTGGAATTGGTTCTTCACACAATGGAGGCGCCTGCCTCCTTCGAGGCGACAAAATACTCGTAGCCATCCAGGAGGAGCGGTTGGTTCGCCAGAAACGGGCAATCGTGCAGGGGGGTCGCCCTTCTCTTTCCGTGGAGTACTGCCTCCAGTCTGCCGGCGTGGCCATGGAGCAAGTCGACATCGTCGTGAATTGCACCGCGGAACCTCCTACGGCTCAAGGAAATCGCTTAGAGAAGAACCTGCAGCTCACCTCAGCCCATCAGCGCGAGCGTACATACTCCATCACTCACCATCTGGGGCATGCGATGAGCGCTTTCTGCACCTCAGGGTTTGACGGCTGCGCAGTCCTGGTTATTGATGGTCTAGGGTCACATTGGCAAGACTTCTCTGATCCCGAAAAGCACACCAGCGTCGGTGCGACAAAAGGGCGTGAATCAGTCTCGATCTACCATGCAACTGGCACTCGAATGGAGCCCGTAGAGAAGCAGCTCTGCGTCGACATGTGGGTTGAACCTGATGGATCACCTTTTCAATGGGAAAAGCAAATCACAGCCATGCCTCATTTCCGCACACTCGGTGGCATGTACTCTGCAGTCGGATGGCAGTTGTTTGCGCATGGCCTTGAGGGACCAGGGAAGCTCATGAGTCTGGCCGGCCTGGGTAGCCCGAACCATAGCATCGAGGATTTTCTCTCTATAGATACAGCAGGTATCGTTCAATTCAACGACGTGGTTCCAAGAAGGTATCGACACGATGAACACTGGCCGTCCCACCGCGATGAATACATAGCTCTATCTGCCTCAGTGCAAGCTGCTCTAGAGCATGCTGTCATCCACCTCGCTCGCCGTGCGCTCAGTCTCACCGGCTCTCAGAGGCTTTGCTTCGTCGGTGGAACCGCACTCAATGGAATAGTCAACGAAATACTCTGTCGTGAATTTAGTTCAGAGAATGTGTTCATATTTCCAGCAGCCGAGGATAGCGGTACAGCTGTAGGGGCCGCTTACCATGGGCTTTGGAAACTCGGGATCGCACATGAAGTTGCTCAAATTCAACATGACTTCCACGGAAAGCCGTACGGAGACCTTGACGTATTAGATGCAGAAAAATGCAATGAGATCATTAAAGTGAGTCGAGTCTCCGATACCGCGATAAACGCGGCGGAATCTATCGATTCCGGAGGAATTGTCGGCTGGTTCCAGCACGGTAGCGAACTCGGGCCTCGAGCTCTCGGGCACCGAAGCATCCTTGCCGATCCTAGGAACGCAGAGAATAAACGACTCCTGAACCTTCGACTGAAACAGCGTGAAGACTTTCGCCCATTTGCACCCGCTGTTCTCGAGGAGCACGCACACAAATGGTTCGAGATGGAGGCGGCCGACAGATCACCCTTCATGCTTCGAGTGACCCGAGTCAGGACGGAAGTAGCTGACTTGATCCCTGCAGTATTGCACGACGACGGGACGGCCCGCGTCCAAACAGTATCCCGAGAGCACAATCCCGATCTCTATCGGGTCATTGAGGCGTTCTGGCACCGAACAGGCATCCCCATACTTTTGAACACCTCCATGAACGGGCGTGGCGAACCCATTGTCGAACGTGTGGAACAGGCATTCCAACTTGCAGTGACCGCCCCACTTGATGCCGTCTACATCAATGATTATTGGAAGGCAGTTCCCCGAGAAACAGTATTTGAATCCCTGATTCCAGTGCGAGTAGAGTGCCTCGGAGTGAAGCCGCGCCACCCTGAACAGGAACTCTCATCACCAGAAGGCGTTTCTGGAGACCGCATTCCTACTGAGTACCTCGAGCTTTCCAAGCAACACGTATACGTCGTACCTACCCTCTGGGGGCCTTACGAATGCAGACTTGACGACAAGGCCGCGAGCGTGTTCGCATCAATCGATGACACCTTGACAGTTGGAGAGATGGGCAATCCGGATATCCTACGATCGTTGCAACGTATGGGCATGCTACGTTTCACCAGCCCAGTAGGGGGCTAACCTCATTATGGCTGCTGGAATACACGACAGCAGAGGCAGGGTCGTTGCTTCAGGTTCTTCTTTCAGTCTCGCCCAGATCCTCCTGCTGGCTCTGCTCGGCGGCATTGCACCGCTCGGCACAGATATCTATCTCGCCTCTATCCCCGATGTCGCGGGAGACCTCAACACGAGAGCCTCGGTGGTGCAATTCACGCTGACCGGTTTCATGGCTGGGCTCGCGATCGGGCCACTCTTCATCGGCCCGATCTCCGACCGCTACGGGCGCTATGCACTCCTCGTTGCCGGGGTCGTCGCGCTGCTCATCAGCAGTGTGCTCTGCGCGGTCGTCCCATCCGTCGAAGCCCTTATTGCCGCACGAGTCATACAAGGGTTCAGCGGCTCGATCGCGATGACGCTGTGCCGCACGCTCGTCGCGGATGTCGTCTCCGGGGCCGCGGCAGCGCGCATCTACAGTCTGCTGAGCACCGTGATGGGAGTCTCCCCGATCATCGCTCCCGTAATCGGCGGGGCGATTCAGCAATGGGGCCACTGGCGCCTCGCGTTCTGGGTGCTCGCCGCTATCAGTGCGATACTCGCCGCAGGCGTGCTGGGGCTCCTACACGAGACATTGCCACCCGAGCGCCGCCAGTCAGGAGGCCTCAGGACGGCACTGCAGAATGCTGGCAGAGTGCTCAAGGACGGGCACTTCATGAGCTACGCAGCAGCGCTCGGCTTCACCAGCGGCGCGCTCTTCGCCTACATCGCAGCTTCTCCGTTCGTCGTTCAGCAGGTGCTGGGCTACAGCCCACTGGTTTATTCGCTGCTCTTCGCGCTCAATGCGGCTGGCCTCACCGCGACCGCTGGCATCAGCGCCGGAGCCGTCGAGAAGATCGGGGCAGCTCGCCTCGTAAGGCTAGGGGCGCTCACCATCCTCAGCGGAGCAGCGCTGTTGGCGGTTGCCGCGATGACCAACACTCTGGAGCCTTGGCTGCTCCTGCCCGCGATGTTCCTCATTCCAACCGGCACGGGCTTCATGCTCGGTAACGGCACTGCGCTCGCGGTCCAGACGGTCGGGTATGCGGCGGGCACCGCTCTGGCCTTCGTCGGTTTTCTGCAATTCGGGATGAGCGGTCTCGTAGCGCCCCTGGTCAGCATCGCCGGGCCCCGCAGTATTGTTCCACTCGCAGTCATCTCATTGTGCTCGGCGGCCCTCACCGTAGGCTCTGCCGCCATCGGGGCACGTTTCGCGGCCAGAACGCTCTCCCATGAGACCTGAGGTTCACACGCGTTGCAGCCTCGCCAGCAGTTCTTCGAGGTAGGCATCGACGCTCGCCAGATGGTCTCCCTCTGGATGAATGAGATTCATCACCACCGATCCCATCAGAAAGGAAAGGTACTCATCCGCGATGGCCTCGTACGGAGGCCGCCTGCGAATCGCTTCGGATGCATACGCCCGAAGCAGGTGCTCTTCGATCTGCTCCCGCCATCGAATCAGATAACCGGCGTACAACTCCGCAACCGTCTCGCTCGATGTCGCATATTCCCAGATCTCGATGAGCACACGCCCTCTGGGGATGTCAGCGGCGTCGACCGGGAACCACGACCGCAGGTAGCGTCGAAGCCGGAGCAGCGGCTCGTCTGCAGCAGACACCGTTGCGCGCATCTCGATCTCCTCAAGAACACTCTGGAATGCCGCAACCACGATCGCCTCTTTGCCCGCAGGGAAGTAGTACTTCAGCGCGCCATTCGCGTAGCCCGCTTCTGCGGCGATCGTGCGCATCGTCGCAGCGGAGAACCCTCCGGCGAGGATCAGTCGTTTCGCAGCTTCGACGATGCCGCGCCGGCGCTCATCGTGATCCACGATCTGCATGGTCTCCACCTCGCTTCTTGTACTGACCCGCTGCCATCACTGTATTCAACTCCGGAGCATCGACCGAGCCGCGGCTGCGGGGTGGGCGATTGTCGAAGCCGACGGGCACCGCCGTGGGCCGCAGGCGATACTATCCATTTGGATAGTCCTGCACTCATCGTCATGCTCCATGCACCCTGCGCACAGCGCGCCCCTTCGCCTTCGGCGATACCCGAACCTAGACTCGACTGCGACAGCCCTCACCCCGGCGCGGCAGCCGGTGGGCAATGCAGCCACGAGAGGAAACCACCCCATGAGTACGCAAGCCCCGCCCGAGACGGCGCAGCACGACCCGGGCCTCAGCCGCCGCACGCTCGGCGTGCCCGCGATCACCTTCATGATCATCGCGGCCTCCGCGCCGCTCACCGTCGTCGCCGGCGGCGTCACCACGTCGTTCGCGGTCACGGAGTCGCTCGGCGTGCCGCTCGGCTTCCTGCTGATCGCCGTGATCCTCACGGTGTTCGCCGTCGGCTACACCGCGATGGGGCGCTACATCACCAACGCCGGCGCCTTCTACGCCTACATCTCGCAGGGCATCGGCAGGCCGCTCGGCGTGGGCGCCTCGCTGGTGGCGCTGGTCGCGTACAACACGATGCAAGTCGGCGTCTACGGACTCTTCGGCTTCCAGCTCTCGATGTTCCTCGAGGCCAAGTTCGGCTTCGCCTCGCCGTGGTGGGTCTGGATCCTGCTCTGCATCGTCGTCGTCGGCGTGCTGGGCGTCAACCGCGTCGACCTCTCGGCCATGGTGCTGGGCGTGCTCGTCGGCCTCGAGTTCCTCGTGGTGATCGTCTTCGACATCGTCTCGCTCGGCTACGCCCCCGAGGGCGTGACGGCTGCGGCGCTCAACCCCGCTGCCCTCTTCGGCCCCTCGCTGGGCATCATCCTCGTCTTCGGCGTCGCGGCCTTCATGGGCTTCGAGGGCGCCGCCATCTACGGCGAGGAGGCGAAGGATCCGAAGCGCACCGTGCCCCGGGCGACCTACGCCGCGGTCGCCATCATCGGCCTCTTCTACGCGTTCAGCGCGTGGGCGTTCTCGGTGGGCATCGGCCCGTCGCAGATCGTGGAGCAGTCGCAGGGCTCCGGCCCCGATCTCATGTTCATCTTCATGACAGATCATGTGGGCGTGATCTTCGCCGACATCATGACGCTGCTGTTCCTCACGAGCCTCTTCGCCTCGCTGCAGTCGTTCCACAACGCCGTCGCGCGCTACTTCTACTCGCTCGGGCGCGAGGGCGTGCTGCCCCGCTGGTTCAGCCACACGAGCAAGGCGGGCGCCCCCTGGGCCGGCTCCGTCGCCCAGACCGTCATCGCCCTCGTGATCGTCGTCGGGTTCATCCTCGGGGGCGAGGTCTTCGGCGGCGCCGCCGCCCTCGGCGACAGCGCATTCCTCTACCCCGTGCTCACGATGTTCACCTGGCTCACGAACACCGGCGCCGCCGGTCTCGTGCTGCTCATGGCGATCATCTCCGCCGCGGTGATCGGGTTCTTCCGGCGCGACAACCGCGGCCTCGGCTTCTGGACCACGACCATCTGCCCAGTGGTCTCGGGCCTCGCGCTGCTCTGGGTGTTCGTGATGATCCTCGCGAACTTCCAGCTCATGCTCGGCCAGGCCGAGCCCGACGTGACGACGTTCCTGCTGCCCAGCCTCATCTTCGCCGCCGGCATCATCGGCATCCTCTGGAGCCTCGTGCTGCGCTCGTCGAAGCCGGAGATCTACCGGCAGATCGGCCACGGCACCGAGCCAGGCGCGTACGGCACGGAGATCGTCGACGTGGTCGACGAGGCCGGGGCGGATCGCTGATCATCATCCTCCGCGCGGAAGCGCGGTGGGGCGTTTCCGAGGACACGCCCCACCGCTCTTCGCCGTTCCCACGGCGAGCCGGCTCCGACTCGCCGTGATACAGCTCAGTCGGCGAGCTCCTCGAACTTCTCGAGATCGTCCGAGAGCCCGGCGTAGACGCCCGGCCGGTTCGCCCTGAGATGCGCGCCGTAGGCGATCCCTCCGACGATCGCGACCACGAGGATCCACGGCAGCATCAGCACGTAGGGCTCGTCGGAGCCTGCGACGGTGCCGAAGTTGACGATCGCCATGACGCTGAAGATGGCGAGCGCCACGAACCCCAGGCCCGGCGCGACGAAGGTGCTCCACCACCGGCCGTCGCCGACTCTGCGGTAGTAGACCACCACCGCGAGCGCCGCGATGGCCTGGACGATCATGATGGAGAGCGTCGCGAATCCGAGGCCGACGGGCACGAGGGTGAGGATCGACGGCAGGTCGGGGAACACCAGGCGGAAGATCGCCGCGACGACGAGCGCGAAGGCCAGGTTGACCACCAGTGCCCGCTGCGGCGCCCCCTTCGCGTTGGTCTTCGCCAGCCAGCGGGGCAGCACGCCGGCGCGGCCGAGGGCGTAGAGGTAGCGGCCGGCCGAGTTGTGGAAGGCCAGCTGCGCGGCGAAGAGACTGACCACCACGAGGACGAGCGTGATGACGAGCCCGGCGGGGCCGAGGTAGTCGCTGACGAGCATCAGCGTCAGATCGCCGCCTTCGAGGTGGTCGAGGGCGGTGCTCTGCGAGTCGGCGAGGCCGAGCGCGCTGACGATCGCCCAGGCCGCGAAGGCGTGCATCAGGCCGATGACGACGATCGCGGCGTAGGTCGCGCGCGGGATCGTCTTGCGCGGCTCCTTCGCCTCCTCGCCGAAGAGCGCCGTCGCCTCGAAGCCGATGAAGGCGGTCGCGGCGAGCAGCAGGCCGATCCAGAGCGAACCGCCGGTGATGACCTCCGGTGTGAAGATCGCCAGGTCGAAGCCGTCGCGGAACAGCACGGTGAAGCCGAAGACGAACACCAGCAGGATCTCGAGCACCAGGGCGATCCCGAGCACCACCGCGCTCACGTGGATGCCGGAGCGCGCGAGCAGGAAGACCACGATGCACAGCACGACGCCGCTGAGGAACCAGTCGAACTGAATGCCGAAGATCTCCGGCAGCACGACCATTCCCGCGAAGAAGCCGATGGTGCCGAGCGCGCCGGCCACGAAGGCGTTGTATCCGATGGTGGCGATGAGGCCGGTGATGAGACCGGCGGTCTTGCCGAGGCCCTTCACCGCGATGGCGTAGAAGCCGCCGGCGTTCGTGAGCTCCTTCGTCATCTGCGCGTAGCCGATGGCGAACAGCAGCAGCGCGGCCGCGACGATGAGGATGGCGATCGGGATCCCGCCGCCGTTGCCGAGCGCGATGGCGAGCGGCAGCACGACCACAAGCACGGTCACCGGTGCGACCGCTGCGAGCACGAGGAATACGATGGACGGCACGCCGAGTCGATTGCGCGCGAGTTGGATCTGGGACGGTTCGGACATTGAGGACTCCTCGATGGATCTGCTCTGCCGCGGGCGCGAGCCCAGGAGCATGGATGCCCCCCGGAGTCGTCGCTCGCCCGGGCTTGGATCGATGGCACTCGGCCGAGTCGAGCCGTGCCCCCCCTGTCAGGCGGCGCCGTCGTCCCGGTCTTGCCCCTTAGTCTCCTCCATCTTCTGGCCTTCCGGGTGGGTCTGCGTCGCGGAATCAGCGCTGATGGACAAGAATCCCTCCGAAATCGGTCCGAGTGGCACAAGAGCGCGCCGGGGCGACCCCGTCCGCCGCTTGCCGCCCGTTCGGCAGGGGTCGGTCGAACTCCCGGTCGATCGGCCCGCAGCATGACGAGACGTGGGCCGCCTATCGGCGGAGCCGCTCAGAACTGCTGCTGATCGATCCAGTCTCGGGCGATCTGGTTGATATCGTCACCGGCGGCGATGCGACTGTTCATCTCCATCAGGCCTTCGGTGGTGAGTGCGGCCGAGACGGCGTTGAGCACCTCGGTCACCTCGTCGCTCGCAACGCTGTCGCTGATCACGGGCAGGATGTTGGCGGGAGGGAAGAGTCCCTTGTCGTCGGCGAGCGGGACGAGGTCGTTCTCCTCGATCGCGGGATCGGAGCTGAACATGTCGCCGACCTGCGCCTGGCCGTTCTGCAGCGCGGACAGGGTCAGCGGACCGCCTGCGTCGAGCACCTTGAACTCCTTGAACTCGAGACCGTACACCTCCTCCAGACCGGGCACGCCTTCGTGGCGCGACTTCCACTCCGCGGGCCCTGCGAGCACGAGCTCCCCCGCAATCGACGTGAGGTCGGAGATGTTCTTCAGGTCGTGCTCGGCGGCGACCTCGGGCACGACCACGAGCGTGTCGGCGTTCTCCGCCTCCGATTCGTCGAGAACCTTCAGTCCGTCGGGCGCGAGCAGTTCGTCGAGCTGCGTGCGCATGCCCTCGGGGTCGGCCGGATCGATCTCGCCACCGAGTTCGGCGAGCAGCGACCCGCTGTACTCCGGCAGCAGATTGATCGATCCGTCCTTCAGCGCCTCGAGGTAGATCTCGCGGCTGCCGATGTTGAGCTTCTCCTCGACCTCGACACCGGCGTCCTGCAGCGCCAGGGAGTAGATGGTGGCGAGGAGCTGGCTCTCGGAGAAGTCGGCCGAGCCCACGATGACCGAATCGGATGAGCCCGTGGAGCCGCCGTCACCCGAGGACAGCGGGTCGCCGCCGCACGCGGTGAGGGTGAGCGCCGCGGTCGCAGCGAGCCCGGCGAAGATGAGTGCTTTGCGCATGGTGTTTCCTTTGCTATCGGACGTATCGCCCGCGACTATGCGCGGCCGAGGTTGATGAGGGCGGTTTCGGTATCGAACGGGGCGGGGTGCTTCTGCCGGGACAGGCGTCGCGTCAGTCCGGGCGAGACGAGCATTCGGCTGAGCACCACGAAGGCGAGCTCGAGCAGCAGCGCGAGCACTGCGAGCAGGATCGCGCCGCCGGCCATCTCGGCGTAGTTGTTGCCCGCGCGACCGTCGAGGATGAATCGGCCGAGCCCGTCGAGCGACACGTACGCGGCGACCGTCGCGGTCGAGACGATCTGCAGCGTCGCGCTCCGCACGCCGGAGAGCGTGAGCGGAAGCGCGCACGGGAGCTCGATCTTGAAGATGATCTCGGCGGTCGAGTACCCCATCCCCCGTGCCGCGTCGATGACCGACCGATCGATCGCGCGGATCCCGCTCGCCGCGCCGCCCAGAATCGGCGGCACCGCGAGCAGCACGAGCACGATGAGGGACGGAATGACGAACGCGAGACTGCTGGCGAAGGCCGGGGCGATGACCAGTACGAGCAGGATCAGCAGGCCCAGGGTGGGCAGCGCACGCATCGCGTTCACCGACCCCATGATGAGGCTCTCGCCCCTTCCCGTGTGCCCGACGTAGATGCCGAGCGGCAGGGCGATGAGCGCCGCGACGAGCAGGGCGACCAGCGAGTAGATCAGGTGCATGAGCAACTGATACGGGATCGATCCCGCACCCGACCAGTTCGCGGGTTCCGCAAGCCATTCGAAGATGTTCATCACAGTGCGCCTTTCTGGCTCCACGGCGTCAGCACCCTGCCGAGCCACACGAGCAGGCGATCGAGCACCAGCGCGAGCAGCAGGCCGACCACGAGACCGACGATGATGGGCACGAAGAGGCGGCGGGTGAATCCCATCGTGAAGAGGGTGCCGAGCTGGGCGATGCCGATCACCGCGGCCATCGTGACGATCGAGATGTTCGATACGACGACGACTCGAAGACCGGAGAGGATCGCCGGGACGGAGATCGGCAGCTGGATCTTGAAGAAGGTCTGCAGCCGGGTGAAGCCGATGCCCTCGGCGGCCTTCACGACGTCGGGCGAGACCGAGTCGAGTCCGTCGGCCACGACTCGGACGAGGAGCGCGATCGTGTAGATGATCATGGCGACCACGATGTTCATCGGGTCGAGGATCTTGGTGCCCAGGATCTGGGGCATCAGGATGAACAGCGCGAGGGATGGGATCGTGTAGAAGAGGCTCGTCCCGCCGACGACGAACGGATAGAGCCGCCGGTTGTTGAACGCGAGGTATCCGAGCGGAACGGAGAGCAGGAGCCCGATCACCGTCGGCACGAGCGTCAGCCAGAGGTGGGCGAGCGTGAGCTGCCCGATCAGCTCGACGTTGTTGGTGATCCAGTCGAACCTCATGAGGAGCGCTCTTCCTCGAGAGAATCGACGGCGGCGTGGATGACGGCCTCGGGGCCGAGCGTGCCGAGGTAGGCCCCCTGCCCGTCCACGACGATGACCCGGCCGTTGGGGCTCGAGAGCGACGCATCCAGCAGCTCCCGGAAGTTGCCGTCGTCGTACGACACGGTGGTGGCGAGGCTGTGCCCGGATGCCGGGATCGATCCCCCGGACACGCGAGCCCAGCCGAGGGGCGCCCCGCGGCCGTCGCAGACGACCGCCCAGGCGCCGTCCTCCGCCTGAACGGGCTCTCCGGCCCGGCCCGCGGGCGTCGCCTGCGTCTGCAGGCCTCTGATCGGTTCGAAGCTCAGAGCGTGGTAGCCGCGGGATTCGCCGAGGAAGTCCGCGACGAACTGGTCGGCCGGGTTGGCGAGGATCTCAGCGGGAGCCCCGATCTGCGCGAGGATGCCGCCTTCCTTGAGCACGACGATCTGGTCGCCGAGCTTCAAGGCCTCATCGATGTCGTGCGTCACCATCACGATGGTCTTCGCGAGGCCGGCCTGGATGCGGAGGAACTCGGCCTGCAACTGCTTGCGCACGATGGGGTCGACGGCGCTGAACGGCTCGTCCATGAGCATGAACGGCGGATCCGCGGCGAGCGCTCGGGCCACGCCGACACGCTGCTGCTGACCGCCGGAGAGCTGCCAGGGATAGCGGCTGCCGTAGTCGCGGTCGAGGCCGACGAGTTCGAGCAGGTCTGCGGCGCGGTTGCGGGCCTCCTGCTTGTCGGCACCGTTGAGGAACGGCACCGCGCACACGTTGTCCAGGACGGTCTGGTGGGGGAAGAGGCCTGCGTTCTGGATGACGTAGCCGATCTTCCGGCGCATGGAGATGGTATCGGTCTTCGCGTTGTCCTCGCCGCTCAAGAGGATGGATCCCGATGTCTGCTCGATGAGACGGTTCACCATGCGCAGCGTGGTGGTCTTTCCGCACCCCGATGGCCCGACGAGGACGGTGATCTTGCCTGCGGGGGCGGTGAAGCTGAGGTCCGCGACGGCGGTCGTGCCGTTGTCGTACGTCTTGACGACGTTCTTGAACTCGATCATGCGCGATTCGCTTTCTGGTGAGGGGGCGGCGTGCCACCGCTGTCGGGTCCGGCGTCGAAACCGGGTTCGGTCGCTGAGGCATGCGGTGACATCGTCGTCATTCCTTATCTGTGCGAGTCGAGAACGGTCATTGCGAGAGTTCCATTCGGACCATCTCGATTTGTATACTAACCTCAGTGTTCACTTGATGGAAGTGAGATTTTCACATTGTAACAATCGAGTGATCAGCACGACACGTTCCAGTAAGCGACGAGGCCACGATGAACTATGTACTTCCCGCCCATCTCAGCGTTCACGACATCGCCGCGATCGCGAGCGGCGCCGCGGTACGGGTCTCCGAGCACGCCCGCGCCGATATCGAGGCGCATCATCACGTGGCGAACGCGATCGCCACGACCGCTCCCGTCTACGGCCGCTCCACCGGAGTGGGCGCGAACCGCGTCACCTCGACGGCGACCGACTCCACGACGCACGGCATGAACCTGCTGCGCAGCCACGCGGTCGACGCGGGCCAGGCGTTCGGCCCGGAGACCACCCGTGCCATGCTCGCGGTGCGGCTGAACCAGTTGCTGCAACCCGGATCGGGCATCGATCCGGTGCTCATCGACGGTCTCGAGCGCATGCTCGATGGCGGTCACCTGCCCGAGGTGCGCCGCTTCGGCAGCATCGGCACCGCCGATCTTCCCGCGCTCGCCGGAACCGCACTCGCACTCGCCGGCGAGCGACCCACGAGCGGGGAGGGCTTCATGACGATCGGGCCGATCAGTGCTGATAGCGCGCTCCCCTTCATGAGTTCGAGCGCGCTCACGATCGCCGGTTCAGCGCTCTGCGCCGCGCGCCTCGATACGGCCGTGCTCGCCGGGCACGCCGCGTTCGCGATCTCGGCGATTTCGGCGCGGGCGAACCCCGAAGCGTTCTCCTCCGAGGCGGCACTCGCGATCGGCAGCCCCACCGCCGAGCAGAACGCCCGAGCGCTGAGCGCACTCATCGGAGACACGGAGTGGGAGGCGGCGCGCATCCAGGATCCCTTCGCCTACCGCGGCTACCTGCCGGCGGTGAGCGTTACGACGAACGCCATCCGGCGCCTGAGCGAATCCGTCTCCACCCTCTGCAGCAGGGCCCAGGAGAACCCGCGCTTCTTCGCCGACCAGCGACGGGTGGTGCATCACGGCGCGTTCCTCGAGAACTGGCTGGCCCATGAACTCGATGCGACCGCCCTCGCGCTCGCCCAGTCGGCACCGCTCTCCGTCGGCCGCCTCCGATTCATCAACGACGACGCCTTCTCCGGCCTGCCCCGCTTCCTCGCTCCCGAGGGCGGTGGCGCTTCGGGAACCATGATCACCGAGTATGTCGCGGCCAGTGCGCTCGGCGAGGTGCTGGCGAGCGCGGCCCCGGTTGCGGCCCACAGCGTGGTGCTCTCGTGCGGCGTGGAGGATGACGCGACCTTCGCGACGACCGGACTGGGGAAACTGGAGCGGGCGATCACCGCTTTCGAGACCATGCTCGCGTGCGAGATCGTCGTAGCCGTGCGTGCGGCGAGGATCAGCGGCGCCTCGCGGAGCAGGCTCTCTCCGGGCATGCGGCGGCTGTTCGAACTGGCGCGAGAGCTGCCCGAGGACATGCACGATCGCGACCTGCGGGAGGACGTCGAGATCGCGCAATCGCTCATCGAGGGGTTCGCCGGAGTAGCGGGAGATTCGACTCGATCCGCCTGATCCATGCATCCGGCTAGACTGAACGCGGCGCCGCCGATGTCGGCGCCCGAACAGTTGGAGAGTGCTCAATGGCTTCGAAACCGGATCCTGCGGTCGAGCAGGAGAAGGACGCCTCCAACGGCCCGCAGGCGGTGCACCGGGCGCTCGAACTGCTCACGCTCATCGTGGACAGGGGACCGCTCACCCTGAGCGAGAGCGCGCGCGCGACGGGCCTGCCCACCAGCACCACGCTGCGCATGCTGCGAGCTCTCGAGACCTGGGGGTACGTCTATCGGGACGCCGATGGACGCTACGACGTCGGCAGCCGCTTCGTGCAGTCGCGCAGGTCCTCGGAGCGCACGAAGCCGGAAGACCTGATAGACCTCTCCGGCCCGGTGATGGATCGGCTCACGCAGGCGACCTCCGAATCGAGCTACCTCGCGGTGCCGGGACCGGCGAACACCTGCACCTTCCTGCGCGAGGTGCAGAGCCCGCTGCCCATCCGCTACGTGCGCTCCGACGGCTGGGCGGGCCGCACCGTCTCGATGGTCGGATCGGTCGTCGAAGAGGTGCTCGAGGGCCGGGTTCCCGAGCGCGGCTTCGTGGTGAGCGCTGCCGTCGCCGATCCCGATTCCGTCGTGCTCGGAGCGCCGGTGCGCTCACCGGACGGCTCGTGCATCGCGGTGCTCGAGATCACGGGTCCGCGCTTCCGCATGCCCGACGAGGTGGTCGCCGCCCACGGGGAGACGCTGAAAGCCGCCGCGGCCGAGCTGTCGGCCCTGCTGGCCCGCAGCGGCGAGTAGATCGCTACCGCTCCGCCACGACCTCGCGCAGCAGCCGCGCCGCCTCCTCGCGACCGCGCGCACCGGCGCTCCGCAGCCGTCCGCCGATCACCACCTCGCCGACATCAGCGGAGGTCGCCGACATCACGAGCTGAGCGGCCTCGCTGCCCGCAGTGCGGATCGAACCGGGTTCCACCGCGATCAAGTCGCAGAGCGCTCCCGCTCGGATCTCCCCGACCTCGCGACCGGTGCTCGCGGCGCCCCCGGAGGTCATGGCTGCGACGAGTTCGGCTGGCGAGAAGCGCCCGCGCTCCCCCGAGGCCAGCCGCTCGCCGTGCTCGAGCGCGCGGGCCTCGATCAGCGGATCGACGACCGCGTGCTGGTCGGTGCCGAGCGCGACGGGCGATCCCGCGTCCGCCAGCGCGCGCGCCGGGCCGATGCCGTCGCCGAGATCCGCCTCGGTCGTGGGGCACATCACGATCGTGGCCCCGGCCGAGCCGAGCAGTTCGATGTCGCGCTCGGTCAGGTGCGTTGCGTGCACGGCGGAGAGCCGCGGCGCGAGCAGCCCGAGATCGGCGAGCAGCTCGGTCGGAGTGCGTCCGGTCTCCGCCAGGCACGCCTCGTTCTCCGCGGGTTGCTCGGACAGGTGGATGTGCAGCGGCACCTCGGGATCGAGGCGCTCGGCGGCGAGCGAAAGGGCGTCGGCCGGCACGGCGCGCACCGAGTGCAGCGCGGCGCCGACGAGCACCTCGTCGCGGGAGAACTCCTGCGCGATGCGGGCGCGCAGCGACTCGAAGCGGGTGAGCCAGCGGTCGGCGGAACCGTCGCCGAAGCGCTGCTGCTCGGGCGTGAGCTCCGCCCCGAAACCGCTGGAGAGGTAGCAGGTGTCGAGCAGGGTGAGACGGATCCCGGTGGCGCGCGCAGCACGGGCGAGAGCGAGCTCCATCGCATGCGGCTCCTCGTAGGGCGCACCGCCCGGCTGATGATGCACGTAGTGGAACTCGGCGACCGAGGTCCAACCCGTCGCCACCATCTCGGCGTAGACCGCGGTGGCGACGCGCTCATAGCGCTCGGGCGTGAGCCGGGCGGCCTCCCGGTACATCAACTCGCGCCAGGTCCAGAAGCTGCCGCCGCCTGAGTGCGCCCTCCCCCGGAGCAGGCGGTGGAAGGCGTGGGAGTGCGCGTTGACGGGGCCCGGGAAGACGACGCCGTCGAGCCGGCTGTCGTCGGGTTCGGGATCGGCGCCCGTGTCGACCGAGGCGATCCTGCCCTCCTCGTCGCAGGCGATGCGCACGCGGTCGGCGATCCCGCCGTCGACCCATGCCCGGTCGGCCCAGAACCCGGTCATCGCAGCATCCCCTCGAGCACGTCGGCGAGCGCGACGGCCGAGTGGTCCGCGTCAGCGTCCTCGGCGTACTCCTCGGGCGAGTGCGAGATCCCGGTGGGGTTGCGGGTGAAGAGCATGGCGCTCGGCACGAACTCGGCGAGGATGCCCGCGTCGTGACCGGCCCCGGTGCGCAGCAGAGGGGCGCCGGGCAGCAGTTCCGCGACCTCGCGGGTGAGGCCGGCGTCGAAGTGCGCGGTCGGGCTCCAGGACTCCCGGGTCACCTCGACCGTGCAGCCGCGCGACGCGGCGACCCGCGCGCACGCGTCCCCGATCCGCTCGACCAGCGCCAGCGTGACGCGGTCCTCGGGATGCCTGGCGTCGACCCAGAAGCTCACCTCGGAGGCGATCACATTGGTGCCGCCGGGGAACGGCTCGAAGCGGCCGACAGTGGCGCGGGCATCGTCGACCTCTTCTGCGAGCGCGGCGACCGCACCCACCATCTCCGCGGCGGCGACCAGCGGATCCGAACGATCCGACATCGCCGTGGTGCCGGCGTGGTTGCCCTGGCCCTGCACGCTCACCCGCCAGCGCCCGTGACCCAGGATCGAGGTGCCGACGGCGATCGGCTGGTCGAGGTCGATCAGACCCCTCCCCTGCTCGATGTGCAGTTCGACGAAGCGGCCGATCCGCCCCAGAGCCTCGTCGTCGCGGCCCAGGTGCTCGGGATCGATGCCGCCCGCCGCGAACACCTCGGCGAGCGTGTTGCCGTCGCGATCGGTGAGGGCGCGCGCCGCGTCGGCGGAGATCTTGCCGGTGAGCAGGCGCGAGCCGAGGCAGGCGATGCCGAAGCGCGAGCCCTCCTCCTCGGGGAACACGGCCACCGCGAGCGAGCGCCGCGGCTGCACGCCGCGCTCCCGCAGCACGTCGACCGCCTGCAGCGCCGCCGCCACGCCCAGCGGCCCGTCGAAGGCGCCCCCGCCCGGCACGGAGTCGAGGTGGCTGCCGGTGACCACGGAGTCCGGCTGCGGCGAGCCCCACCAGGCCCAGATGATGCCGTTGCGGTCGGTGGCGACGTCGAGACCCCGCTGCTCGGCCTCCGCGACGAACCAGGCGCGCAGTTCCCGCTCCGGCGCCGAGAAGACCGGGCGGTAGTAGCCGCCGGAGCGCGCGTCCCTGCCGAGGGCTTCGATATCGGCGAGTAGTCGGGTGACGCTCATCCGGACGCTCCTTACAGCTGCGCGTGTTCAGCGGCACCTGCCGGGTGCCGGTCCGGGCGCCGGTGGCACCCGCCAGTTCGTCGGCCAGCCTAGCCGCGGGGCGGCACCGCGAGAAAGCGCCCCTCCGGCACCATGTGTCCGGCATATCGGACAGCGCGGCTCGGCCCGAAGTGCTCGTATCCTGATCCGTATGCACCTTCTGCGACCGGTTGCCACGGCACCCACCACCCCATGGGCGAACGGAGCCGGCATCACCACCGAGCTCGTCTCCTTCGAGGATTCGCACGAGCTGAGCCCCGAGGGGACCCCGCCCTGGCGCCTGAGCATCGCGCAGCTCGAGCGGGCGGCGCCGTTCTCAGCTCTCCCCGGCGTGCTGCGGACCTTCATGCCGCTCGACGGCGCGCTCGCGCTGCGCGTCGGCCGGCAGACGCACGATCTGCGGCCCGGCGTGCCGCTGCACTTCTCCGGCGAGGATGACGTGGCGCTCGAGACCCTGCCCGCTCCCTGCCGCGCGCTGAACCTCATGGTGCGCGGCCCTCGGGCCGGCGGCATCGTCGCGGCCGACGGGTCCGGGCGCATTCCCCGCAGCGCCCTCGCGGTCCTCACGGAGCGGAACGGCGAATTGCTGGTGGCCACCCCCGGCGTCGTCTCACTCACGCCGCGTTCACGCGGATCGGCCGAGGTCGGCGAGGCCCGCTTCTACCTGTGCGTCGACGCACCGTGAGCAGTGGGAACGGACGCAGGATCCGGCCTGTTCGTCCGGGATCCCGGACATACTGGCCGTGATCCGCGTTGTCGCCGCCCCCGCTGCGCGCTGAGATGGTTCCATGCGGCCTCGCAGCCGCGCACCCAGTGCCTCAGCGGCACCGACGAAAGGATCCCGACATGGCACTCCCCGGCGCCCGCCCCGTCCGCGCTCCCCGCGGCACCGAGATCTCCGCGAAGAGCTGGCAGACCGAGGCTCCGCTGCGCATGCTGATGAACAATCTCGACCCCGAGGTCGCCGAACGCCCCGACGATCTCGTCGTCTACGGCGGCACCGGCCGCGCGGCCCGCAGCTGGGAGGCCTTCGACGCCATCGTCGACACCCTGCGCGACCTCGAGGACGACGAGACGCTGCTCGTGCAGTCGGGCAAGCCCGTCGGCGTCTTCCGCACCAACGTCTGGGCGCCGCGCGTGCTCATCGCCAATTCCAACCTCGTCGGCGACTGGGCGACGTGGCCCGAGTTCCGCAGACTCGAGGCCGAGGGCCTGCTCATGTACGGCCAGATGACCGCGGGATCGTGGATCTACATCGGCACCCAGGGCATCCTCCAGGGCACCTTCGAGACCTTCGCGGCCGTCGGCCGGAAGAAGTTCGGCGGATCCCTCGCCGGCACCATCACCCTCACCGGCGGCTGCGGCGGCATGGGCGGGGCGCAGCCCCTCGCCGTGACCCTCAACGACGGCGCCTGCCTCATCGTCGACGTCGATGAGACCCGCCTGCGCCGGCGCGCGGGCAAGCGCTACCTCGACGAGGTGGTCACCGATCTCGACGAGGCGCTGGCCAAGGTGCAGCAGGCGAAGGACGAGAAGCGCGGCTGGTCGGTGGGCCTCGTCGGCAACGCCGCGGAGGTGTTCCCCGAGATCCTGCGCCGCCACCGTGCAGGCGAGATCCGCATCGACGTCGTCACCGACCAGACCAGCGCGCACGATCCGCTGTCGTACCTGCCCGTCGGGTACGCCGTCGAGGAGTGGCGGGATCGCGCCGCGGCCGATCCCGAGACCTTCACGCGCGACGCGCAGGCCTCGATGGCCGCGCAGGTGCAGGCCATGGTGGAATTCCAGGACGAGGGCGCCGAGGTCTTCGACTACGGCAACTCCATTCGCGACGAGGCCCGCAAGGGCGGCTACGACCGCGCCTTCGAGTTCCCCGGCTTCGTGCCCGCCTACATCCGGCCGCTCTTCTGCGAGGGCCTCGGCCCGTTCCGCTGGGCCGCGCTCTCCGGCGATCCCGAGGACATCCGCGTCACCGACGAGGCGATCCTCGAGCTCTTCCCCGAGAACGAGCACCTGCGCCGCTGGATCCGCGCCGCTCAGGAGCGCGTCGAGTTCGAGGGCCTCCCCGCCCGCATCTGCTGGCTCGGCTACGGCGAGCGCGCCCGCGCGGCCGTGCGCTTCAACGAGCTCGTCGCCGAGGGCAAGCTCAAGGCGCCCATCGTGATCGGACGCGACCACCTCGACTCGGGATCGGTGGCCTCGCCCTACCGCGAGACCGAGGCCATGGCCGACGGCTCGGACGCGATCGCCGACTGGCCGCTGCTCAACGCCCTCACCGCGACCTCGTCCGGCGCGACCTGGGTGTCGCTGCACCACGGCGGCGGCGTGGGCATCGGGCGCTCCATCCACTCGGGCCAGGTGTCGGTCGCCGACGGCACGCCGCTCGCGGCGGAGAAGCTCTCGCGCCTGCTCACGAACGACCCCGGCATGGGCGTGATCCGGCACGTCGACGCCGGCTACCAGCGCGCGGTCGACGTGGCGCAGGAGCGCGGCGTGCGAGTGCCGATGGAGCCCGCGATCCGCAACACCGACCAGGCCTGGTAGCACTGCGGTGCGGGGTGCGGCGATGGCGATCGCCCGACACACCCGCTGATCGAGCCTGTCGAGACCGAAGATCGCCTCGCGTCTCGACAAGCCCGACTCACGTCTGTAGAACGGAACCCATGACCTCCCTCCTCATCACGGACATCGGCGAGCTCACCACCAACGACGAGACCCTCGGCGAGGGGCTCGGCGGTCGCCTGCGCGACGCAGCCGTGGTGGTCGAGGGATCCCGCATCGCGTGGGTCGGCCCCGCCGCCCAGGCGCCGGCGGCCGACGAGCGGATCGATGCCGACGGCCGCGCGGTGCTGCCTGGCTGGGTCGACTCGCACACCCACATGGTGTTCGCCGGCGACCGCACCGCGGAGTTCGAGGCGCGCATGGCCGGCGAGGCGTATGCCGCGGGCGGCATCAATGTGACGGTGCAGGCCACACGGGCCGCGTCGGACGAGGCGCTCGCCCGCAATCTCGCCCGTCTCGTCTCCGAGGCGCGGCGCGGCGGCACCACCGCGATGGAGACGAAGACCGGCTACGGCCTTACCGTTGCCGACGAGGTGCGGGCCGCGCGCCTGGCGGGCGAGCACGTCGACGCCGTGACATTCCTGGGTGCGCACGTGGTGCCGGCCGGGGAGGATCCCGACGCCTACCTCGACCTCGTCACCGGACCCATGCTCGAGGCCGTCGCCCCGCACGCGAGCGCCGTCGACGTGTTCTGCGAGACGGGGGCGTTCGACGAGGCGGCGTCGCGACGGGTGCTCGAGGCGGCGCGCGGCGCCGGCCTGAGCACCCGCGTGCACGGCAACCAGCTGGGGCACGGCCCCGGCGCGCGGCTCGCCGTGGAGCACGGCTCGCTGAGCGTCGATCACCTCGGCTTCCTGAACGACGACGACATCGCGGCGCTGGCCGGTTCCTGGGACGGCTGGGATGCGGGATCGGGATCGCGCGGCACCGTCGCCACCGTGCTCCCCGCATGCGACCTCTCCACCCGCATGCCGCTCGCCCCGGCGCGGGCGCTCGTCGACGCCGGAGCCGTGCTGGCGATCGCCTCGAACTGCAACCCCGGCACCTCGTACACCAGCTCGATGGGCTTCTGCGTGGCCACCGCCGTGCTGCAGATGGAGCTCACGATCCAGGAGGCCGTGCGCGCGGCGACCCTGGGCGGCGCGATCGCGCTCGGCATGCACGAGGAGGGCTGGCGGGATCCGCGCGGCGAAGCGCAGCCCGCGGTCGGGGCGATCAGGCCAGGTGCCCGCGCCGACCTGCAGCTGCTCGACGCGCCCTCGGCCACGCACCTCGCCTACCGCCCGGGCATGCCCCTCACGGCCGCCGTCTGGCGCGCCGGGGAGCGCGTGGTGTGAGGCGGCTCCGCCCCCTCCTCGCTTCGCGGCACCGCGCCCTGAACGCGTAAACGGGAGTCGCAACACGCCGTCTCGCACGAAACAAGAC
>JASGDX010000362.1:0-2768 GCA_047606985.1 Leucobacter sp.
ATCGTGCGCGCGGGCCGTCGAGATGTCCTCGCGGATGCGGGAGAGGATGCTCAAGGTGCCTCTTGTCTCTGGGGTGCGGAGAGCGGAGCGTGCGCGGTGCTGCGGTGGATATGGGATCTGCAGTGCATATGCCGTCTCCTCATCAGAATCGCATATCCACGGCAGATCCCATATCCACGGCGGGGCCCGGATCCCTCGATCTCGACGAATTCGATCGGCGGGGCGCTGTTCCGGGCGCGAAGGATCAGACCTCGAGATCCTCGAACAGCACCGTCGAGAAGTAGCGCTCGCCGAAGTCGGGCACGACCACGACGATCTTCTTGCCGGCGTTCTCGGGGCGCTTCGCCACCTGCGTCGCGGCCCACACGGCGGCGCCGCCCGAGATACCGGCGAGGATGCCCTCGTCGGTGCCGAGCGCCCGGGCCTTCGCGATCGAGTCGGCGAGGGTCACGTCGATGACCTCGTCGTACACCTCGCGGTCGAGGATCTCGGGCACGAAGTTGGCGCCGAGGCCCTGGATCTTGTGGGGGCCGGCCTTGCCCTCGGTGAGCAACGGGGAGTCGATGGGCTCGACCGCGACCACCTGGACGGCGGGGTTCTGCTCCTTGAGGTAGCCGCCGGCGCCGGTGATGGTGCCGCCCGTGCCGATGCCGGAGACGAGGATGTCGACCTGGCCGTCGGTGTCGTTCCAGATCTCCGGGCCGGTGGTGGCACGGTGGATGGCCGGGTTGGCGGGGTTCGCGAACTGCTGCGCGAGCACGGCGCCCGGGGTCGAGGCCGCGATCTCCTCGGCCTTCGCGACGGCGCCCTTCATGCCGAGGGGGCCCTCGGTGAGCACGATCTCGGCGCCGTAGGCGGCGAGCAGCTTGCGGCGCTCGATGCTCATCGTCTCCGGCATGGTGAGGATCACGCGGTAGCCGCGCGCGGCGCCCACGAAGGCGAGTGCGATGCCGGTGTTGCCGCTCGTGCCCTCGACGATGGTGCCGCCGGGCTGCAGCGCCCCCGACTGCTCGGCGGCGTCGATGATGGCGATGCCGATGCGGTCCTTGACGGAGCCGGCGGGATTGTAGAACTCGAGCTTCGCGAACACCTCGGCCTCGGCGCCGTCGGTGACCCGGTTGAGACGCACGAGTGGTGTGTTGCCGAAGGCCTGGGTGATGTTGTCGTAAGTGCGTGACATGCGGTTCGATCTCCTTCTGGAGTTGAGGTGGAGTCGGTCGGGAACCATCGAAAACTATAGCGTGAAGTTATTCGAGACGTATCGGGAGCTTATGGCATGAGACGCGATGTTACGAGCGACTCCGTGGACGCCGCCGTCCCCGATCGAAGCTCCGCCCGTCTTCCGGGCCGGGGTCGCGACAGAGGTGTGGGAGAGTGGTGAGGTGAGTGAGCAGGGCGCGCGGCCGGTGGGCGGGATCCTCGACGAGCTGCGGGGGATCCTCGCCGCCGCCGGCATCGAGGATCCCGACGCCGACGCCCAGCTCATCCTCGGACACGTGCTCGGGGTCTCCCGCGGCCGGGTGCAGGCGCTCGCGATCCTCGGGAGCGCGCTCGACGGGGATCGGGCCGAGCGATGCCGCGATCTCGCGGAGGAGCGCGCCCGTCGCGTCCCCCTCCAGCACCTCACGGGTCGCGCGCCGTTCCGCGCCATCGAGCTCTCCGTCGGTCCGGGGGTGTTCGTGCCGAGGCCCGAGACCGAGACGGTCGCCCAGCTCGCCATCGACGCCCTGCGCGCGGTGCCCGCTCCCGAGCCGATCGCCGTCGACCTCTGCACCGGCAGCGGCGCGATCGCGCTGGCGATCGCGAACGAGGTGCCGACGGCGCGGGTGTGGGCGGTGGAGAAGAGCCCCGGGGCGCACGCCTGGGCCGAGCGCAACGTGCTCGAGTGGGGCGCTGGCCGCGTCGAGCTGTTGCTGGGCGACGTACGGGATCCCGAGCCCTTCGCGGACCTCGCCGGCCGCGTCGACGTGCTCGTCTCCAACCCGCCGTACGTGCCGCGCGGCATGGTGCCGCGGGATCCCGAAGTGCGGGATCACGATCCCGAGCTCGCGCTCTACAGCGGGATCGACGGACTCGACCTGATCCGCGTCATCAGCCGCGCCGGCCTCGGCCTCGTGCGCCCCGGCGGCGGCCTCGTGCTCGAGCACGCTGAGACGCAGGGCGCCGAGATCCGCAGGCTGCTGGCGGCCGACGGGTGGCGCGCCGCGGCGACGCACCCCGACCTGACGGGACGGGACCGCGCCACGACCGCCGTGCGCTGAACTGGCCTCTGAGGGAACCGAGGGGGTCCGGGAGTAGAGTGGTTGGCTATGGCCGAGGTCTTCGATTGCTCCGATAGTTTCCAGCTGCTCGCAGGGATGCGCGCCGCGCGCAGAGCGATCGGCAAGGGAGAGCTCGTCGTGATGCCCACGGATACCGTCTACGGCGTCGCCGCCGACGCCTTCACGCCCGAGGCGGTGCAGCGCCTGCTCGACGCCAAGGGGCGCGGCCGCCAGTCGCCGCCGCCGGTGCTGATCCCGAACACGAGCACGCTCGCCGCGCTCGCCGCCGAGGTCACGGCCCCGCTCAGCGCGCTCGCCGAGGCGTTCTGGCCGGGGGCCATCACGATCATCACCCGCGCGAATCCCTCGCTCAGCTGGGATCTCGGCGAGACCGGCGGAACGGTCGCGCTGCGGATCCCGAACCACCCGCTCGCGCTGGAACTGCTCGAGGAGACCGGACCGCTCGCCGTCTCATCGGCGAACCGGACCGGTGAGCCCGCGGCCCGC
>JASGDX010000363.1:0-3783 GCA_047606985.1 Leucobacter sp.
CACCGGGCAGGTGCACTCGTGGGAGGCCCAGCCGGGTCTGCGCTGCCGGGCGCTCTTGTTCTCCGACGACGCCTTCGACTCGATCGGCGGCCTGCCCGACCGGCTGCGCGAGTTCACGCTGCTCGGCGCGGCGCCCCTGTCCCTCGACGCAGCCGCGACCTCTCGCCTGTCCATGCTGTTCGACGCCCTCGCCCGAGCGAGCCACATCGAGAGCACCAAGCACGTGGCGATGGCGCTCCTGTGGGAGGGACTGCACAATCAGAACGAGCGCAGCGAGGGCTCCGGCCGCTCGTGGCTGACGCGGGAGTTCCTGAAGCAGGTGCTGCGCGCCCCCGACGAGCGCCTGACGGTGTCCGCCTGCGCCGCCGAACTCGGCGTCACCGCGAGCTACCTCGCCGAGCAGGTCTCGGTCGATACCGGCGCCACGCCCGGCAGCATCATCCGCCGCTCGATCGCGCGGGAGGCGCAGCGGCTGCTCAGCGGCACGTCATCGAGTGCGGCGCAGATCTCGAGCATGCTCGGATTCACCGAGCCCTCCTACTTCTCGCGCTTCTTCCGGCGCGAGGTCGGCTGCAGCCCCTCCGAGTACCGCATCATCTTGGGCGAGCACCGCAGAAGCCATCTCGAGTACCCTCCTCGCACCCCCGGCTGAAGAACTGCAGACGATATTCCCGAGCCGCTCGGCCCTCCCGTGATCGCTGCGGCTCGTTACTGCCTTGTGATCTGCCGGTGCGCTCCGCATTACGAACCGCGGGTAGGGTATTCGCAAAGGCTTGTACTGCACGCATCCCGTAGCTTCACCATCGAAGAGGAAGCGGTGACAATGACCCCAATCGCCCAGGCGTCCCCGGAGACCGGCGCGCACACCCCGCTGCTCGATTTCAGCTCGTTCTCGGTCGTCGCCTCGTCGGCGTTCGTGCCTCTCACGATGAACAGCCACAAGCGGAGCTCCTTCCGCGGCTACCTGCGCACGGCCGAGGTCGACCGGCTCGCGTTCACGGAGCTCTACGCCAGCGCGCACGACGTCGAGCGCACCCCGAGCTCGCTCTCGCAGGGCGGCGACCACTACATGGTCGGCATGATGCTCTCGGGCACCGGGATGCTCGTGCAGAGCGGCCGCGAGCTCGTGCTGCACGAGGGCGACATCACCATCTACGACACCGGGCAGCCCTTCTCGCTCAGCTTCGAGAACGACTCGAAGAACTTCGTCATGATGGTGCCGAAGGACATGCTCAGCCTGCCCCAGGAGCTCATCGGCGAGCTGACCGCGACACGGCTGCCGGGCGACTCCCGCGCCGGTGTGCTCGCCTCGCAGTTCCTGCTGCAGGTGCCCCAGGCGATCAACAACTCCTTCCACGAGGTGAACGTGCGGCTCGCGCGCACCTCGGTCGACCTGCTCGAGACCCTGCTCGCCGTGGCGCTCGGCGCCGAGCGGCTCGAGCAGAACCCGCACCAGGTGCTGCTGCGCAAGATCCGCGAGCACATCGACGCCCGCCTGAGCTCGCCCGACCTGAACCCGAGCCAGATCGCGGCTGCGCACCACATCTCGACCCGCCACCTGCACGGGCTGTTCCGCAGCCAGGGCATCACGGTGTCGGGCTACATCCGCTCGCACCGCCTGGATCGCTGCCGCCAGGATCTCATGAGCCCGCTGTTCGCCGACAAGCCCGTCGCGGCGATCGCCGCGCGCTACGGCTTCATCGACGCCGCGCATTTCAGCCGGGTCTTCCGGGCGCACTTCGGCATGACGCCGAGCGAGGTCAGGGCGCGCCGGTAGCGCCGCCTCGAAATGTCCCAGGCCTACCGAACTGGGTGCATCGTCGCGTACTCGCGAAGCCTCTATCCTGAGTGCACAGCGGCATGCCCGTGCCTGCGATCAGTGCCCGTCATCCCGGAGGAATCATGACGAACAAGTACGACCACCTCTTTGTCAGCGATATGCCGGACATCGGCGAGGACTTCACCAACGAGGGCGACGCCGCGGGTCTGCCCACCCCCACCAACACCGGCACGCCGTTCGGCCTCATGCGCGCGGAGGAGGTGCCGGGCGCCAAGATCCACATGAGCCACACGTTCATCCACGAGACCGACGTCCCCCAGCACTGGGTGAACGAGCACGAGCACGACTACGACGAGATCCTCATCTGGACGGGCACCGATCCCGACAACCCCACCGATCTCGGCGCCGAGCTCTACTTCGACATCGAGGGCGTGCGGCACACCGTCACCACCTCGGGCTCCGTCTACATTCCGGCCGGCACGCGCCACTGCCCGCTCGGCTTCACGAAGGTGACCCGCCCCTTCAACTTCAGCGCGCTCTCGCTCAACCCGAGCTACGGCTCCGACGAGAACGAGGGGCTCATCGAGCAGCTGAAGGCCGAGGGCAAGCTCTGATGGCCGGCACGCTCGAATCACTCGACGGCCTCAGCAACGAGCAGTGGGTCGAGAAGGATCTGCACTATCTGGTGCATCCCTCCGCTCCCGCGGACGGCGCGCGGCTGGTCGTGGTCGACGGCCGCGACTGCACGCTGATCGGCGCCGACGGCCGCGAGTACCTCGACATGCACGCGGGCGCGTGGCTGGTGCAGGCCGGCCACGGCCGCAAGGAGATCGCCGATGCCGTGCAGCAGCAGCTGAGCGGCGTCGCCCACTTCTCGCTGCTGCTCGGCGTGACCAACAAGCCCGCCATCGCGCTGGCCGAGAAGCTCATCTCGCTGGCCCCCGAGGGCTTCGGGCGCGTGCGGTACTGCACGAGCGGCTCCGAGGCCGACGACGAGGCCATCCAGCTGGTGCGCAACTACCACGCCGAGCGCGGCGATCTCTCGCGCACCAAGATCATCACGCTCGAGGGCGCCTATCACGGCCGCACCACCGCGGGCACGGCCCTCTCCAAGCGCGACGTGCCCGGACTGCCCCACGTGCTCGGCCCCGACACCGTCATCCAGGTGCCGGCACCGACGCCCTATCGCAACCGCTGCCCCGAGGGCGAGGATCTCGTCGACTTCTGCGTGGCCGAGCTCGAGCGGGCGATCGCCGAGGCGGGCCCCGAGAACATCGCCGCGATGTTCGGCGAGGCCATGCAGGGGCCCGCGGGCATGATCCCGCTGCCGAAGAGCTACTGGCCCCGCGTGCAGGAGGTGCTGCGCGAGCACGGCATCCTGATGGTCATGGACGAGGTCGTCACCGCGTTCGGCCGCTCGGGCGAGTGGCTGCAGAGCACGGCGCTCGGCCTGAAGCCCGACCTGATCCTCACCGCCAAGGGCCTGGCGAGCGGCTACATGCCGATCGGCGCGCTGCTGCTCTCGAACGAGCTGGCCGACGTGACCGAGGAGGGCGTGCACGGCTCGGGCTCGTACGGCGGCCACGCCGCCTCGTGCGCGGCGGCGCTCGCGAACCTCGACATCATCGAGCGCGAGAACCTCATTCAGAACGCTCGGGATCGCGGCGAGCAGTTCCAGCGCGAGCTGGAGGAGCTGCAGCAGCGCTTCGACGTGATCGGCGACGTGCACCACGTCGGCCTGATGGTGGGCGTCGACCTCGTCAAGGACAGGAGCACCAAGGAGCCGCTCAGCGGCATCGACGACGCGATGACCTACGACATCCGCAGGGAATCGGGAGTGATCCTGCACATCGGCCGGGGCACGATCATCCTCACCCCTCCCCTCGTGGTCACCGAGCAGGAGGTCACCCGCACCGTGCAGGCGATCGCCAAGGCTCTCGAGCGGGTGGGCGCCGACGGCAGCTACACCCCGGCGGGCTGAGCGACCCCCACCGGGGGGGGGG
>JASGDX010000364.1:0-3287 GCA_047606985.1 Leucobacter sp.
ACCGACGGTGCCGTTGCCATCGCCCACCACGACGAGCGCGGTGAAGCTGAAGCGACGGCCGCCCTTGACGACCTTCGACACGCGGTTGATGGTGACGACGCGCTCGAGGAACTGGCTCTCGCTGCGGTCGCGACCGCCGCGCTCGCCGCGGGTGCCGCGATCGCGGCTGCCGCGGCGCTGCTCCCGGGGCTCGTTGCGGTGATCCTGAGCCGGGGCCTCGGCGGCCTGGGTCTCAGTCGCCTCTGCAGACACTTCCTGCTCCTTCGTTTCGTTGCTCACAGGGTCAGCCCCCCTTCGCGAGCGCCATCGGCGATCGCCGCGACGCGGCCCGCGTACTTGCTGCCGCCGCGGTCGAACACCACGGCCTCGATGCCGGCGCTCTTCGCGCGCTCGGCGACGAGCTCGCCCACCTTGCGGGCCTTGGCGGTCTTGTCGCCGTCGAAAGCGCGCAGATCGGCTTCCATGGTGGAGGCCGAAGCGACGGTGACGCCCTTCGAGTCGTCGACGACCTGGACGAACACGTGGCGCGCCGAGCGGTTCACCACGAGACGGGGACGGGTCTCCGTCCCGACGATCTTCTTGCGCAGGCGGGCGTGGCGGCGCACGCGCGCAGCCGAACGGCCCTTTGCCCGAGACACTGAAGCGGCCATGGGTTACTTACCAGCCTTTCCTGCCTTGCGACGGACGTTCTCGCCCGCGTAGCGAATGCCCTTGCCCTTGTAGGGCTCCGGCTTCTTCAGCTTGCGGATGTTGGCGGCGGCCTCGCCGACCGCCTGCTTCGAGATCCCGCTCACGGTGATCTTGGTGTTGCCCTCGACCGCGAGGGTGATGCCCTCGGGGGCCTCCACGTTCACCGGGTGCGAGAAGCCGAGCGCGAGCTCGAGGCCAGTGCCCTTCTGCTGCACGCGGTAGCCCGTGCCGACGACCTCGAGCTGCTTGGAGTAGCCCTCGGTGACACCGATGATGTTGTTGTTGATGAGCGTGCGGGTCAGGCCGTGCAGCGCTCGCGAGTTGCGCTCGTCGTCGGGACGGGTGACCAGCAGCTGGCCGTCCTCGAGAGCGACGCGGATCGGCTCGGCGACGACGAGCGACAGCTCGCCCTTCGAGCCCTTGACCGTGACCTTCTGGCCATCGATCTTGACGTCTACACCACCGGGAACGGTGATGGGAAGCTTACCAATACGTGACATGACGGCTTACCACACGTAGGCCAGCACTTCGCCGCCCACGCCCTTCTGCTCGGCCTCGCGGTCGGTGAGGAGCCCCGAGGAGGTGGACAGGATCGCGATGCCGAGGCCGCCGAGCACGCTCGGGATCTCGGTGGAGCGCGCGTAGACCCGGAGACCGGGCTTGGATACGCGCTTGATGCCCTCGATGGAGCGCTCGCGGTTGGGGCCGTACTTCAGCGACATGGTGAGGGTCGTGCCGACGCGGGCCGGCTCCACCTTCCAGTCCTTGATGTAGCCCTCGCGCTTGAGGATCTCAGCGATCCGCTCCTTCAGCTTCGAGCCGGGAAGCGAAACGTCGTCATGATGCGCAGAGTTGGCATTGCGCAGCCGGGTCAGCATATCTGCGACCGGATCGGTCATCGTCATGAGTGACTCTTTCTTTCTCGCCTGGTTTCATACGCCGGTACACCGACGCACGACCTGGGTGACACACGGATCGGGTGCCCGGGAAACTCCCGGGCACCCTCGCCGCTTGGACTATTCGATTATTCGGACTTGAACGGGAAGCCGAGCGCGCGGAGCAGCGCACGACCCTCGTCGTCGGTCTTCGCGGTGGTCACGACGGTGATGTCGAAACCGCGCACCCGATCAATCTTATCCTGATCGATCTCGTGGAACACACTCTGCTCGGTCAGACCGAAGGTGTAGTTGCCGTTCCCGTCGAACTGCTTGGCCGACAGACCGCGGAAGTCGCGGATGCGGGGCAGCGCCAGGTTGATCAGGCGATCGAGGAACTCCCACGCGCGGTCGCCCCGGAGGGTGACGTGCGCGCCGATGGCCTGGCCCTCGCGCAGCTTGAACTGCGCGATCGATTTGCGAGCCTTGGTCACCATGGGCTTCTGGCCGGTGATCTTCACGAGGTCGGCGATGGCGCCCTCGATCACCTTGCTGTCGCGGGCGGCCTCGCCGACACCGGTGTTCACGACGACCTTGACGACGCCGGGGACCTCCATGATGTTGGCGTAGCTGAACTCCTCGCGCAGCTGCGGAACGATGTCGTCCCGGTACTTCTGCTTGAGACGGGGCTGAACCTTGGTCTCAGTCATTTAGAGGTCCTTCCCAGACTTCTTGGCGTAGCGCACGCGAACGGTCTTCTTCTTGCCGTCCTTCTCGACCTCCTCGACGCGGAAGCCGACACGGGTCGGCTTCTTCGTCTCGGGGTCGACGATGGCGACGTTGGAGACATGGATCGGGGCCTCGACGGTCTCGATCCCGCCCTCGCGGGTGCCGCGGTCCGACTGGCCGACGCGCACGTGCTTGGTGACGTAGTTGACGCCCTCCACCACGATGCGGTCGCTGTCGGTCAGCACCTCGATGACGCGCCCCTGCTTGCCCTTGTAGCCGCCGCGCTCCTGCGACGGGCCCGAGATGACCTCGACGAGGTCACCCTTCTTGATCTTTGCGCCCATAGGACTAGATCACCTCCGGTGCGAGCGAGACGATCTTCATGAACCGCTTGTCGCGCAGCTCACGGCCGACCGGCCCGAAGATACGGGTGCCGCGGGGCTCCCCGTCGGCCTTGAGAATGACGGCGGCGTTCTCGTCGAACGCGATGTACGAGCCATCGGCGCGACGGGTCGACTTGCGCGTGCGGACGACGACCGCCTTGACGACGTCGCCCTTCTTCACGTTGCCGCCGGGGATCGCGTCCTTGACGGTCGCGACGATCGTGTCGCCGAGACCGGCGTAGCGACGCTTCGAGCCCCCGAGCACACGGATGGTGAGCAACTCCTTGGCGCCGGTGTTGTCGGCGACCTTGAGTCGGGATTCCTGCTGAATCACTTGTTACTCCTTCACTCAGTAAGCCGAGGGCTTACTTCGCCTTCTCGAGGATCTCGACCAGACGCCAGCGCTTGGTCGCGCTCAGCGGACGGGTCTCGTGGATGAGCACGAGATCGCCGATGCCGGCGGTGTTCTGCTCGTCGTGGGCCTTCACCTTCGACGAACGGCGCATGACCTTGCCGTAGAGCGGGTGCTTCACGCGGTCCTCGACCTCGACGACGATGGTCTTGTCCATCTTGTCGCTGACGACGTAGCCGCGGCGGGCCTTGCGGTAGC
>JASGDX010000365.1:0-4737 GCA_047606985.1 Leucobacter sp.
CGACCTTCCTGACCTGCTTCGCGAGCTCGCGGTCGGGGGCGCCGGCCGGCCGCTTGGCCCGCTTCTGCACGAGGTCGAAGGCGTAGATCGATGCGGCGAACTGGTCGCCCGAGATGAGCTCCGCGAGCGCCTCGTCCTCGCGCTCGAAGCCGCGCTCGAGATCGCCGTCCTTCGCGGCGCCGATCAGGTCGAGCGCGACGTAGGGCGCCTTCGCCGCGGTGCCGATGCGGCTCTTGAGGGTGTCGCGGGCGATCTTGACGGCGGCCGGCCACTTGGTGAGCCGTTCGAGCTTGCCCGGCACCTTGGGGCGCTCGACCTTGACCGAGCCGTTCAGCACGCCGTCAGCCCACGCCACCGAGCGCTCGATGAAGCTGGCCGCTCCGAACATCGCATCGAAGAGGCCCAGCTCGTAGGCCTGCTTCGGCTTGAGCATGCGGTTGTTCTTGAGCGGGTTCGAGACGATCACCTCGAGCGCGTTCTCGATGCCGATGAGGTTCGGCACGATGGTGGCGCCGCCCCAGCCCGGGATGATGCCGAGGAACACCTCGGGGAACGCCAGCGCCGCGGCCGAGGAGTCGAGGGTGCGGTAGTCGCAGTGCAGGGCGATCTCCATCGCGCCGCCCAGCGCGAGCCCGTTCACGAAGGCGAAGGAGGGCACGTCCAGCTTGCCGAGCTTGCCGAGCACGTGATGCCCGTACTGCGCCATGAGCAGCGCGTTCTCTCGGGTGGCGAGGGTCGACACCTTCGAGAGATCGGCTCCGGCCGCGAAGATGAAGGGCTTGCCCGTGACCGCGACCGCGACGATCTCGCCGCCGGCGGCGCGATCCCGCTGCTCGTCGAGCACGCGCTCGAGCGCCTGCAGCGTGCGGGGGCCCAGGGTGTTGGGCCGCGTGTGGTCGCGGCCGTTGTCGAGCGTGATGAGCGCGAGCGCTCCGCCGGAGGGGAGCGCGACGTCGCGCGCGTACGGCTCGGTGACGACCTCGTCGGCCGACGCGTCGATGATGGGCGAGAAATCGATCTTGCTGTAGTCGGTCATGGCGTTACTTCTTGCCCTTCTTGCCGTCGAAGTGGGGGTTCTCCCAGATCTGTGTGCCGCCCTGGCCGAGGCCGACGCACATCGCGGTGACGCCGTAGCGCACGTCGGGCCGCTGCTCGAACTGGCGGGCGAGCTGGATCATGAGGCGCACGCCCGAGGCCGCGAGCGGATGGCCGAAGGCGATGGCACCGCCCCACGGGTTGATGCGCGGGTCGTCGTCGGCGATGCCGAAGTGGTCGGTGAACGAGAGCACCTGCACGGCGAAGGCCTCGTTGAGCTCGAAGAGGCCGATGTCGTCGACGGTGAGGCCCGCGCGCCGCAGCGCCTTCTCGGTCGAGGGCACCGGGCCGAGGCCCATCACCTCGGGCTGCACGCCCGCGAAGGCGAAGCCCACGAGGCGCATCTTGGCGGCGAGGCCGAGCTCCTTGGCGGTGTCGGCGCCGGCGATCAGCGACATCGTCGCGCCGTCGGTGAGCGGTGACGCGTTGCCCGCGGTCACCCGCCCGTGGGGGCGGAACGGGGTCTTCAGCGTCGCCAGACCCTCCATCGTGGTCTCGGGCCTGCGACCCTCGTCTTCCGTGGCGAGGCCCCAGCCCGCGGCCGATCGTGTGGCGACCGGCACGAGGTCGGGCTGGATGTCGCCGCGGTCGTAGGCGGCCTGCACCTTGTGCTGGCTCAGCATGCCGAAGCGGTCGGCGCGCTCCTTGGTGAGCGCGGGGAAGCGATCGTGCAGGCGCTCTGCGGTGATGCCCATGTTCAGGGCGTCGGGGCTGACCAGCTTCTCCGCGACGAAGCGCGGGTTGGGATCGGCGTCGAGGCCGATGGGGTGGCGGCCCATGTGCTCGACGCCGCCCGCGATCGCGATGTCGTACTGACCCGCGCCGATCGCCGCGCCCATGAAGGAGGCGGTGGTCATGGCGCCGGCGCACATGCGATCGAGCGCGAAGCCGGGAACGGTCACCGGCAGGCCGGCGAGGATCGCGACGGTGCGCCCGAGCGTAAGGCCCTGATCGCCCTGCTGCGTCGTGGCCGCGATGCCCACGTCGTCGATGCGGTCGAGCGGGAGACCGGGGTTGCGCTCCAGCAGCCCTTCGAGCGCCTTGACCGCCAGATCGTCGGCTCGCGTGCCCGCGTACATGCCCTTCTCGCCGGCGCGTCCGAACGGGGTGCGCACCCCGTCCACGAACACGACCTCTCTCATTGTGGCCACTTCGCCTCCATCGGTAGGTGTACTGCGTCATGACCCATCCTAAGAGACGGAGTCTCATTTTTGGGGAGGGGGCGTGCGGATTCACCGCAAATCACAGCGGACGAGCGGCGTTGCTTATTCGAGGTCTACAAACGCGGCGGCGATGATTGGTGCGGTTATTCCAAGCTGCCAGGGCCGCGCTCCGAGCTCGGTGAGACGGAGTGCAACCGCGTCCGGGGTGCAGGGGGTAGGAGGCTTCCACGCGACCGCCCGCAGGTGATCGGGGGTCAGCAGGTTCTCCACCGGCATGCGCTGCCGCTCCGCCTCGGCGGCGATCGCCTCACGCGCCGCGGCGAGGCGCGCGGCGGCCTCGGGGTGCCGCTGGGCCCACCCGCGGTGATGCGGGATCGATCCCGGCTCCCGGGTCTTCGGGCCAGGCAGATCGTCCGTCGTCTTCCCGGCGAGCACGGCCAGCCACCAGCGGTCGAGCTCGCTGCGGCTGGCGCGCCCCCGGAAGGTCTGCAGGCGCGACAGGTCGGTCTTGGAACGCGGGTTCGCCGCCGCCGCGGCGACGATCGACGAGTCGGGCAGCAGGCGGCCGGGGGAGACGTCGCGCTCCCTCGCGAGAGCATCGCGAGCGAACCACAGCTCGCGGGCGATCGCCAGGGAGCGCGGCGACCGGAGCGCCTGACCGCCCGACAGCCGCCTCCAGGGCTCCGCCGCCCGCGCCTTCTCCGGGCGGGTGCGCACCGCTTCGAACTCCTGGCGGGCGATCTCCAGCTTGTCCTGGGCCTCGAGGTCCCGCATCACCGCGTCGCGCAGGTCGGGCAGCAGCGCCACGTCGAGCGCGGCGTACTCGAGCCAGGGCTCCGGCAGCGGTCGCTGCGACCAGTCGGCGGCCGAGTGGGCCTTGTCGAGCCTGATGCCGAGCAGCGATTCGACGATGGCCCCCAGACCCACCCGCTCGTAGCCGAGGAGGCGCGCCGCGAGCTCGGTGTCGAAGAGCGTCTGCGGACGCAGTCCGAGCGCGTCGAGACAGGGGATGTCCTGGCTCGCGGCGTGGAGGATCCACTCCTCGCCGGCGATGGCCTCGGCGAGCGGGGCGAAGTCGCTCAACAGCGTGGGGTCGAAGAGGAACGACCGGGCGCCGCGGCGGAAGACCTGCACGAGATAGGCCTCGGAGCCGTAGCGGAATCCCGAGGCACGCTCCGCGTCGACGCCGACGGGACCGGTGCCGGCGGCAAGGGCCTCCGCCGCGTTCCGCAGCGCGCCGTCGTCCTCGATGAGGATCCAGTCGGTGTCGAGCTCCGATTGATCGACCACGCGCTAGGTCCCCTCTCGGTGAGGCAGGCCTGCGAGGAGGCAGAGCAGTTCCGACCAGGCCTCGGCGTGAGCGGCGAAGCCGTCGCCGAGCGGCGTCCACGAGGCGCGCAGCTCGATCTGCGCAGCGTCGCCCTGCGACTCGAGCGTGCCGAATCCGGTGGAGAGGGTCTTCGTCGCGGTGCCGGAGAGATAGGTGTACTCCGCGCCCCGGCTGTCGAGCGCGTCGACGAGCCACGACCACGCGACATCGGAGATGAACGGATCGACGCCGATCTCGACCTCGAGCGGTGCCTGCACGAAGCAGACGATGCGATACGGGGAGCCCCACTCGTGCGCGGAACCGGGATCCCGCATGAGCACGAGCCTGCCGACGCCGTGATGCGAATCGATCGATCCATCGGGCGCGAGCCCGCGTCGCGGTCCGCGGGCGACTCCGGCGGCGAGCGCCAGCGACTCGGGGGCGATGCGCTCCGGGGCCGGGATCTCCTGCACCACCAGCTCCTCGCGCAGGTGAGCGCCGCGCATCTGCGCGACCGCGGCGTCGAATGCGATCGACTGCCGCCCGATCCGTTCCATCACACAGGGAACACTAGGGTTCGCGGCGAGCCGGGCCCGGTTGCCACGCCGATGGGCGCGGGATCGGCGGACCCCGATCGACGGATCCCGGTCGGCCGCCGCGCCGTGTGCGGGAGGAAGCGGGTAGAGTCGAGGCCATGCAGCAGTGGGAACGCGGGCTGGGACGGGTGCTCGGGATCGGCGCGAGCGCCGTGGTCGCAGGTGCGGCGGCTGGCGCGGTCGGCGCCGCGCTGGCCGGGACGGCGCTCGCGCGTCAGGCCGTGACGCCGACGGAGCCCGAGTCCCCGGTGAGGGTGACCGCGGTGGGCCAGGGGGAGCGGGGTACCGTCGTGCGGTTGCGCGGTGAGGATGCGGATCTGCCCGGCCGCTATTCGCTGCTCTTCGACGGTGGATCGGGGCACGCCAGGCTCGGGCCCGTGATCGGCGCCGGCGTCGGCGGGGTGACCCGCGAGGTGGTGCGGGTCGATCGCGGCCGGCTGCGACCGGGGGAGCTGGGGCGCATCACCGGCTGGTGGTACACCGCCCCTGAGGAGGTCGGCGCCCGCGTCGAGCGCATCTCCTACGCGACCGAGCTGGGCGAGGCCGATGCCTGGGTGGTGCACCCGAGGCGGGC
>JASGDX010000366.1:0-7962 GCA_047606985.1 Leucobacter sp.
CACGACCGCCTCGGTGTCCTCGATGAGGTCGCCGAACTCGCTGTCGCCGTCCTCGCCGAGCGGGGTGTGCAGAGAGATCGGCTCGCGGCCGTATTTCTGCACCTCGATGACCTTCTCAGGGGTCATGTCGAGCTCGCGCGACAGCTCCTCGGGGGTGGGCTCGCGACCCAGGTCCTGCAGCATCTGGCGCTGCACCCGGGCGAGCTTGTTGATGACCTCGACCATGTGCACCGGGATGCGGATGGTGCGGGCCTGATCGGCCATGGCGCGCGTGATGGCCTGGCGGATCCACCATGTCGCGTAGGTCGAGAACTTGAAGCCCTTGGTGTAGTCGAACTTCTCGACCGCGCGGATCAGGCCGAGGTTGCCCTCCTGGATGAGGTCGAGGAACTGCATGCCGCGACCGGTGTAGCGCTTCGCGAGCGACACCACGAGGCGCAGGTTCGCGCCCAGCAGATGGCTCTTCGCGCGCTGACCGTCGCGGGCCACCCACTTCAGCTCGCGCTCGAGCTTCTTGGGCAGGCCCTTCTCGGTCGCGAGCTTCTCCTCGGCGAAGAGACCCGCCTCGATGCGCATCGCCAGCTCGACCTCTTCGGCCGCGTTGAGCAGCGCGACCTTGCCGATCTGCTTCAGGTAGTCCTTCACCGGGTCGGCGGTGGCGCCGGGGATCGCCGTGGTGACGGTGGGCACGTCCTCCTCGTCGGAGGCCTTCAGCACGATCGCGCCGGTGGGCAGCGGCTCGTCGGCGGTCGAGGTGGTCTTCTCGTCCTCGGCCGCCTCCTGCGCATCCTCGGCCTCGGGCGCGTTCACGATCTCGTCGACGATGTCCTTCTTCGCCGCGCGCCGGGTCGCCGGCTTCTTGGCCGGGGCCTTCGCGGCCGCGGGCTGGGAAGCCGGCTTCTTCGCGGCTGCGGGCTTCTTCGCGGCTGCCGGCTTCTTCGCGGTCGCCGCCTTCCTGGCAGCTGCCTGCTTCGGAGCCGGCGCGGCCTCCTCCTGGGTCCGGGCCTCAGCGCTCTCCGCAGCCGTCTTCTCCGCCTTCGCGGAACTGGCACGAGTCTTGGTCGTGGTTGCAGTGGCCACGCAGCCGCCTCTCTGTATCGGTTCTCCACCGTGATCGTCGACCGGTTTCGGCCGATGAGCGCTCACAGCATGAAAACCCATGTCAAGTCCGAATTATTCCCGCGAAACGGTTGACCACTCGGACTGAATGGGCTAGAGCATCAATTATTGCACGCCGGGAGAGGGCTTCCCGACACCTCCCGCGCGGCAGCCGTCACGGCCCGTCGGGCAGCGGGTCGTCGTCGCCGGCGGCGCTCTGGTGCTCGGCGAGGAATCGTTCCAGCTCGCTCGCGAGCTGGTCCGCGGTGGGGATCGCTCCGTCCTCCCCGATGAGCGGGGAGCGCTCGCCCTGCCCGCCGAGATCCTCCATGTAGGCGTCGTACCGGCTCTCGAGGGTCCTCACCATCTCGAGCGACTCGGGGTTCTCGGTGATCTGCGCATCGACCTGCGCATGGAAGCGGCGGGACTGCTCTCGGACCTCCTCGGTCGGCAGGAGCAGGCCGCTCGCGGCCATGATCCCGTCGAGCGCCGCGTAGAGGGCCTCGGGATACTCGGTGTTGGCCAGATAGTGCGGTACGAGCAGGGCGAGGCCGACGACCTCCTCGCCGAGGCTGTGCAGACGGTACTCGAGCACGTGTCCCGCCGAGGCGGAGAGCTTGGTGGTGGGGCGCCACACCGAGCGGGCCTCGATGAGATCGTCGCGGGATCCGCTGACGGTCATCGAGATCGGTCTCGTGTGCGGCACCGGCATCGGGATCGCATGGGTCCACGCCGTGACCGAGACCTCGAACTCGTGCACCAGCAGCAGCACGGTGTCGATGAACTGGTCCCAGCGGAAGTCGGGCTCGTAGCCGCTCAGCAGGAGGAACGGCGCGCCCAGCTCGTCGCGTGCGAGGCAGAGCGTCAGCTCCTCGGGGGCGTAGTCGGTCAGGTGGTCCTCGTCGAAGGTGATCACCGGCCGTCGCGCGCGGTAGTCGAGCAGCAGATCCGCGTTGAAGCGCAGGATCTCCTCCGGGCCGCAGCGCTCCCAGAAGTACTCCTCGAGCTGCGACACGGCTCCCCCGGCATCGCTGTGGCCCTGGAGCGCGACGACGAGCGGAACGCCCCGCGGCACCAGGGCGCGGCGCTCCGCGTACTCCGCCGAGAAGATCGAATCCGTCACCCTTCCATCCTATGAAGACCGGACGGGTCGGGGCGCGATCCCGGTCACGCCCTCAGCGAACCGCTGCGGCGGGTCCGCGCCTTCCCGATCGCGCGGGACCTCGGGTGTAGGGTGGACGCAGTGCGTCCGGGCACCCGTCGCGGGCGCCGTCACCGTTGCGAACACACCGAGGGAGATCCCACTTGGCCGATCAGCAGTTTGACATCGTCGTCCTGGGTGGCGGAAGCGCCGGATACGCCGCGGCCATCCGCGCCACGCAGCTGGGGTTCACAGCGGCCGTCATCGAGAAGGACAAGCTCGGCGGCACCTGCCTGCACCGCGGATGCGTGCCCACCAAGGCCCTGCTGCACGCCGCCGAGATCGCGGACGTGGCCCGCGACGGCGAGAAGTACGGCATCCTCTCCAGCGTCGCGGGCGTCGACGTCGCGCGGGTCAACGCGTACCGCGAGAACCTCATCGCGGGCAAGCACAAGGGCCTCCAGGGTCTGCTCAAGGCCAACGGCATCACGGTGATCGAGGGCGAGGGCAAGCTGGTCTCCCCCACTGTCGTGCAGGTCGGATCCGACACCGTCACCGGCAAGCACGTGGTGCTCGCCACCGGTTCCTATTCCCGCTCCCTGCCCGGCCTCGAGATCGGCGGCCGCGTGATCACGAGCGAGCACGCGCTCGAGCTCACCGAGGTGCCCGGCCGCGTGGCGATCCTCGGCGGCGGCGTCATCGGCGTCGAGTTCGCGAGCGTGTGGCGCTCCTTCGGGGCCGAGGTGACCATCATCGAAGGTCTGCCCCACCTGGTGCCCAACGAGGAGGAGTCGGTTTCCAAGCAGCTCGAGCGCGCCTTCAAGAAGCGCGGGATCGGCTTCAAGGTCGGGGTGCGCTTCCAATCGGTGTCGCAGGACGCGGACAGCGTCTCCGTCGCGCTCGAGGACGGCACTACCGTCGAGGCCGACTACCTGCTGGTGGCGGTGGGACGCGGCCCCGCGACCCAGGGACTCGGCTTCGAGGAGGTCGGGATCGAGATGGATCGCGGCTTCGTGCTCGCGAACGAGCGCCTCGCCACCAACGTCCCCGGCGTCTACGCGATCGGCGACATCGTGCCCGGTCTGCAGCTCGCCCATCGGGGCTATCAGCAGGGCATCTTCGTCGCCGAGGAGATCGCCGGCCTCGATCCCGTCGTGGTGCAGGACGTCAACATCCCCAAGGTGACCTACTGCGATCCCGAGATCGCCTCGGTCGGCCTCACCGAGGCCAAGGCCGCCGAGCAGTACGGCGCCGAGAACATCACCTCGTACGAGTACAACCTCGCGGGCAACGCGAAGAGCTCGATCCTCGGAACCGCGGGCTCGGTCAAGGCCGTGCGCGTCAACGACGGTCCCGTGGTGGGCGTGCACATGATCGGCGCGCGCGTCGGCGAGCTCGTCGGCGAGGCCCAGCTCATCGTGAACTGGGAGGCCTACCCCGAAGACGTGGCCCCCTTCATCCACGGCCACCCCACGCAGAACGAGACCATCGGCGAGACCATGCTGAAGCTCGCCGGCAAGCCGCTGCACGCCATCTGAGCGGCACATAGACGCAAGCAACGAACGGAGAATGCACGATGAGTGAATCGGTGGTCCTCCCCGCACTGGGTGAGAGCGTGACCGAGGGTACGGTGACCCGCTGGCTGAAGAACGTGGGCGACACCGTCGAGGTCGACGAGCCGCTGCTCGAGGTGTCGACCGACAAGGTCGACACGGAGATCCCGTCGCCCGTGGCCGGCGTGCTCGAGGAGATCCTCGTGCAGGAGGACGAGACCGCCGAGGTCGGCGCCGTGCTGGCGCGCATCGGCGACGGCTCGGGATCGGCCGAGGCTCAAGCGGCTCCGACCGAGGAGCCCATCGCCTCCGAACCCGCTCCAGCCCCGGAAGCCGCCGCAGCGCCGGAGCCCGTCGCGGAGCCCGCTCCTGCGGCCGCGGAGGCCCCTGCGGCCGCGGCGGCGGGCGACGGTCAGGAGATCGTGCTCCCCTCGCTCGGCGAGAGCATCACCGAGGGCACGGTGACCCGCTGGCTGAAGAACGTGGGCGACACCGTCGAGGTCGACGAGCCATTGCTCGAGGTCTCCACCGACAAGGTCGACACCGAGGTGCCCTCGCCCGTCGCCGGCGTGCTGCAGGAGATCCTCGTGCAGGAGGACGAGACGGTCGAGGTCGGCGCAGCCCTCGCCCGCGTCGGCAGCGGAGCGCCCGCCCCGGCCGCACCCGCGGCTGAGCCCGCTCCGGCTCCCGCTCACGAGGCGCAGCCGGAGCCGATCGCTCCCGCGGAGCCCGAGCACGCGGCACCCGCCGAAGCACCCGCCGAGCCCGAGGCCGCTCCGGCGGCTCCCGCTCCAGCGGTTCAGGCGACCGAACCCGCGCATGCAGCTGAGACCGCGGAAGCGGCCCCGTCCAACGCTGCCGGTTACATCACGCCCATCGTCCGCAAGCTCGCCAACGACTCGGGCGTCGACCTCAGCACCGTCACCGGCACGGGCGTCGGCGGCCGCATCCGCAAGGAGGATGTGCTCGCGGCGGCCAGCGCGGCGACCCCGGCCGCACCCGCAACGGCTCCCGCCGAGGCACCTGCCGCGGTCGAGATCGAGGTCTCCCCGCTGCGCGGCACCGCTCAGAAGATGAGCCGTCTGCGGAAGGTCATCGCCGAGCGCGCCGTGGCCTCGCTGCAGAGCACCGCGCAGCTCACCACGGTCGTCGAGGTCGACGTGACGCGCATCGCCCAGCTCCGCCAGGCGAAGAAGGACGAGTTCCTCGCGACGACCGGCTCGAAGCTCTCCTTCATGCCGTTCTTCGCGCTGGCCGCGGCCGAAGCGCTGCGCACCTACCCGATCATCAACGCGACGGTGGAGGGCGACTCGATCGTCTACCCCGCCACGGAGAACATCAGCATCGCGGTCGACACGGAGAAGGGCCTGCTGACGCCGGTGCTCCGCGACGCGGGGGACAAGAACATCGCCCAGATCTCGGGCGAGATCGCCGACCTCGCGGCCCGCACCCGCGACAACCAGCTCAAGCCCGACGAACTGGCGGGCGGCACCTTCACGCTGACCAACACCGGCTCGCGCGGTGCGCTCTTCGACACCCCGCTGGTGTTCCTGCCGCAGAGCGCGATCCTCGGCACCGGCGCGGTCGTGAAGAAGCCCGCCGTGGTGTCGGGGCCCGATGGCGACGCGATCGCCATCCGCTCGACGGTGTACCTCGCGCTCTCGTACGATCACCGCATCATCGACGGCGCCGACGCGGCCCGCTTCCTCATGCAGATGAAGCAGCGCCTCGAGACGGGCGACTTCGCCGCGAGCCTCGGCATCTGAGGCGTCCGCCTCAGACCACGGACCGCCGGCTCGGGCCGCGACCTTCTCGGAGGTCGCGGCCCGAGCCGCGTGCAAGGCACGACGCGTCCACCCCTCCGTTCACGGTCGGTGCGATGCGCAGCTCGACCGCGTAGCGCAGCGCCTCCCGAGCCCCGATCGCGGTCCAGCCGTCCGGGCCGAGTGCCACGATCTCCCGGATGGCGTCCTCCACCGCTTCGAGCAGCAGCCGCGCCGCGCCCGCCCGGTCCCACCTGCCGATCGCCGCCGCGATGCGGTGCTCCGGCAAGCCGAGCGCGAGGCAGCCGTCGTCGTGCCCGCCCCAGCGGTGCCGCAGCTCATCGCGATCCGGCGCCGCGCATTCCCCCCGCTCGCGCAGTTCGATGCCGGCATCGGCGATCCGCAGCAGCAGACCCCCGAGCGCGCCGGCAGCGCCCGCTCGTCCAGACGAGCCCGCGCTCGGGTCCGAGTCGTTCCGCACCGCTCCGTCCCCCTCCTGAGCCTGTCGGCTCCTGCCCGTCCATTCTGCGGCGCGCCGATCCGCTCGGAGCGCCGAACGGAGAGATCTGTGGACAAGTCGTCTGCGATCCCGCCATCCGCCCGCTGTGAGCGAACACGTCGGCGCCGCATGTTTCACGCGGCGCACAACGGGGCGCGAAGGCGATACCCTTGATGTCATGGCAGCAGAGAAGGCGAAGCGCAACGGCCGCATTCGGCAGATGATCGAGATCTACCGGACCACCAAGGTTCACGATCGCAATCTGCCATGGGTGCTGCTGCTCTGCTTCGTCGCCCCGGTGGCGGTGGCGGTGGTGCTGGCCTGGCTGTTGAACAACAACTGGTTCGGCTGGGCGCTGTGGCCGATCACCGGCGTATTCGCCGGCGTGCTGCTGGTCATGATCGTGCTCGGCCGCCGTGCCGAGAAGATCGCCTACCAGCAGATCGAAGGCCGCCCGGGCGCCGTCGGCGCGGTCGTGCAGAGCGCGCTGCGCCGTTCCTGGCGCGGCTCGGAGGTGCCGGTCGCCATCAACCGCAATCAGGACGCGGTCTACCGCGTGGTGGGACGCGGCGGCATCGTGCTCATCTCCGAGGGATCGCGCCAGGGCACGCAGCGCATGGCGGCCGATGAGGAGCGCAAGCTCAAGCGGGCCATGCGCAACGTGGAGGTCGTGCACCTGTACGTCGGCCCCGACGGCGATGGAATCCCCCTCGCGAAGCTCTCCAGGGCGCTGGTGCGTCTGAAGCCCAAACTCAACCGCAACGAGGTGGCCGCCGTCTACAATCGCCTCTCCTCGCTGCAGGCCTCGCCGATCGGCATCCCGAAGGGGATGGATCCGAACCGGGTTCGCGCACAGCGTCCGCGCTGATCAGATGGCGAGCTCCGCCCCTCAGCGCTTCGGCGATCTCGAGCCCAGCAAGTGGCCGGGCGAGCGGCTCGGCCTCCCCGAATCGGGCACTGGTTCCGTCGGCCGGCTCGGTCGACGCTTCCTCGCGATCGTCGTCGACTGGGCTCTCGCGGCTCTGCCGGCATACCTGCTCATCCGCGGCGCCTATCCCGAGTGGTGGCAGTTCGGCGTCTTCGCGGCGATGCAGATCGTCTTCATCCCGACGATCGGCGGCTCGATCGGGCATCGGCTGGTGGGGTTGAAGGTCGCTCCGATCACCGGCGGCTGGGTCGGCTTCTGGCGCCCGGCGCTGCGCACCCTGCTGCTCTGCCTCGTGATCCCCGTGCTCGTGTGGGACTCCGATCAGCGCGGATTCCACGATAAGATCGCCGGCACGGTGCTCATCAGGGCATAGGCTCCGAGCCCGGAGATCCGGCCTGCGGTTTCACTTCGGTTTCGAGCCGCGATCCGGGAGCATCGCGTAACACGCGCGAAACACCGGACTCACGCTTCTGAAATCCCCGTCGCGTAGGGTGGATCGCAGCCGGCCAGTATCGCCGCGGCGACCTCGCCGCCGATCCGGTCGGAACCGCGCACAGGCGAAAAGGAGCAGCATGTTCAACACCCCGCAGGAAGTCATCGACTTCATCAAGGAGACGGACGTCAAGTTCGTCGACATCCGTTTCACCGATCTTCCGGGGGTGCAGCAGCACTTCAACATTCCCGCGGCAACGGTGGATCTCGACTTCTTCGAGAACGGCCAGATGTTCGACGGCTCCTCGGTCCGAGGCTTCCAGGGCATCGCCGAGTCGGACATGCAGCTCATCCCCGACGTCACGACGGCGTACGTCGACCAGTTCCGCGCGGAGCGCACCCTCGTCCTCCTCTTCGACATCTTCAACCCGCGCACGGGCGAGATCTACTCGAAGGACCCCCGCCAGGTCGCCAAGAAGGCCGAGCAGTACCTCGCGTCGATCTCGTACATCGTGCTCTCGGGCTTCGTCTCGAAGCGCACGGAGTCG
>JASGDX010000367.1:0-4213 GCA_047606985.1 Leucobacter sp.
ATGCGTGGGCGGAGCTCCCGGGCGGAGCTCCCGGGCGGAGCTCCCGGGCGGAGCTCCCGCCGGTCGAGCGTCAGGGGGCCGAAACCGCGGACCCGAGCCATCGGCATGCCTCGACAGAGCGTTTCGACTCGCTTCGCTCGCTCGACGGGCGGAGCTCCCGCCGGGCGAGCGGCGGAGGCGTCGAAACCACCGCTCGGAGCTGCCCGTCTGCTCGGACTCATCGTTTCGGCACTTCGTCTCATCGCTCCGCCCCTCGCTCAGCACGGCGCTCGCTCGTCCGGCAACCGATCAGTAGCTCGAGCGCTCCGCGCCCGCGCCGCCGCCGGCGAAGCGGTCGACGAGGGCCTCGGTCTGGCGGGCGAGAATCGCGACGTCCGCGCCGACCGCGACGAACGAGGCGCCCGCCTCGATGTAGCGGTCCGCGTCGGCCGGCACGAAGGCGTTGACGCCGACGGGCTTGCCCGCGGCGACGCCCGCAGCGATCGCGCGCAGCACGTTCTCGACCACGTCGGGGTGGTTCTGCTGCCCGAGCAGTCCCATGGAGGCCGCGAGATCGGAGGGGCCGACGAAGATCGCGTCCACCCCGTCGACGGCGACGATGCGCTCGACCTCCTCCACCGCGGCGGCGGACTCGATCTGCACCGTGAGGCTGATCGTCTCCGAGGCGCGGCCGAGGTAGCCCTCGACCCGGTTCCAGCGGGCCGAGCGGGCGAGGGCCGATCCCACGCCCCGCACCCCGCCGTCCTCCGCGCCGTCGGGATAGCGCACCGCGCGCACGATCCCCTCGGCCTGCTCGGCCGAGTCGACCATCGGGATCAGCAGGTTCTGCGCCCCGAGGTCGAGGAACTGCTTGATCGTGACGGTGTCGCCGTAGGGCGGGCGCACGAGCGGCGCGACCGGGTAGGCCGACATCGCGTAGAGCTGGGCGAGCACCGACTCGAGTCCGTTGGGGGAGTGCTCGGCGTCGAGCAGCACCCAGTCGCAGCCCGATCCCGCGACGATCTCGGCCGTGATCGGGCTGCCGGCGCACGCCCACAGCCCGATCAGCGGGCGGTCTGCGGCGTCCAGCCGCTCGCGCAGGGTGTCGGGGAGGCTCAGACGAATCGGCATGTCACCGATCCCAGCTCGTGGTAGTCGGCGTGCACGGTGTCGCCGCGCTCCACCCACATCGGCTTCGTGAACGAGCCGGCGAGGATGATCTCGCCCGCCTCGAGCGTCTGCCCGTGCTGGGCGAGCTTGTTCGCGAGCCAGGCCACGCCCAGGGCCGGATGGCCGAGCACCGCGCCGGCCACACCCGAGTCCTCGATCGTCTCGTTGCGGTAGAGCAGCGCCTTCGCCCACGTCAGATCGACGTCGTCGACCTTCACCGGGCGGCCGCCCACCACCATCGCGCCCATCGCCGCGTTGTCGCTGATCGTGTCGACGATCGTGCGGCCCTCGAGCTCGAGGTGGGAGTTGAGGACCTCGAGCGCCGGCACCACGTACGCGGTCGCGTCGAGCACGTCGAAGATCGTGGTGCCGGGGCCCGACAGCGGCTTCGACAGCACGAACGCCAGCTCGACCTCGATGCGCACGTTCGAGAAGCGGTCGAACTCCAGCACCGATCCCGACTCGTAGACCATGTCGTCGTGGATCACGCCGTAGTCGGGCTCCGTGATCCCCGTCGCGACCTGCATCACCTTCGAGGTCAGGCCGATCTTGTGCCCCACCAGCCGCGCCCCGGCCTCGATGCGGCGATCCGACCACACCTTCTGGATGGCGTACGAATCCTCGATCACCATCCCTGGATATCGCGACGTCAGCTTCGGCAGGATCGTGCGATCCCGATCCGCCTGCACCAACTCGTCGGCGATGGATTCGATCTGTGACTGCTCGAGCACGAGTCCTCCGTTTCCTGCGACCGCGCCTGCGGCTCCGCATACGCTCCCTCAGATCGTATACGATCCGGAAGGGTTGCGCCAGGAAATATTGCAGGTCCGGATCGTGTCGATTTCGTGATGTTTGCGCGGGAGAATCCGGCTTGCGTTTTTTGTCAACGTACGTAGAATGAAATCCGACGGCACGCCGGAGTGACGTCCATCGCACCGAGGGAGCACTCGATTCCAGGGCAACGGTGGACCCGCAACGGCGCCTCATCCCCCAATGACATGTCCGAACTACCGAGAGAAGTAGACATGATGAAGAACACCCTCACGGGCATCGCGGTCGTCGCCGCCGCGGCGCTCGCACTCACCTCCTGCTCGTCAGGCAGCAGCGGAGGCGGCGACGGCGATGCCGCTGCCGGCGGCAACGCGCCGCTCAGCATCGGCAACTTCCTCGACGTCACGAACTGGGATCCGGCGAGCGCCGATCTCGGCTTCGACGGCCCCTACCTGTCGGCCGTCTACGACGCGCTCGTCACCACCGACGAGAACGGCGAGCCCCAGCCGGGCATCGCCACGAAGTGGGAGACCTCCGACGACTTCAAGACCGTGACCTTCGACATCCGCACCGACGCGAAGTTCTCCGACGGCACCGCGGTCGACGCCGACGCGGTCGTGAAGGGGCTCGAGCACCTCAAGGAGGGGACCACCTCCCAGGAGGCGTACGTCAACGTCGACACCATCAAGAAGGTCGACGACGACACCATCGAGTTCGACCTGAAGCAGCGCGACGACACCATGCTCTACCTCATGGGCCTCGGCCGCAGCTACCTCGCCGCGCCGAGCGCCATCGACGCCGGCACGCTCTCCGATGCGCCGGTCGGCTCCGGGCCCTACACGCTCGCCGACTCGAGCGTCGCGGGAACCGAGTACAACTTCGACAAGGTCGCCGACCACTGGGACGCCGACGCCTTCCCCTTCGATCCGCTGAAGATCACGCCGCTGAGCGACGCGACCGCCATGCTCAACGCGATGGAGGCCGAGCAGCTCAACGTCATCTACACCGACAAGACCGGCGCCGATCTCGCCGAGCAGAACGACTGGAACGTCTCGCAGGGCCTCGCCACCTGGGCCGGCCTGATGTTCGCCGACCGCTCGGGCGAGATGGGCTCGCCCATCGCGGACCTGAAGGTGCGCCAGGCGCTGAACTACGCCTTCGACACGAACGCGATGCACGAATCGATCGCGCAGGGCGAGGGCGTCGTCACCGACCAGCTGTGGCCCGCCGACACCGACGGCTACGTCGCCGACCTGAACGACAAGTACGCCTACGATCTCGACAAGGCGAAGGCCCTCCTCGAGGAGGCCGGCTACGGCGACGGCTTCGACATCACGATGCCGATGGCGCCGCCGTTCCAGCCCTACCAGGCGATCGTGGAGCAGACCTTCAAGGAGCTCGGCATCACGGTGAAGTGGGAGGAGACGGACTTCGGCAGCTACATGGCCAAGGCCCCGACCTACCCGATGTACGTCGCCGTGATCGCGCTCGACTCGAACCCGGTCGCCACGGCGGAGCGCCAGATCGCGAAGCCGCAGTGGTACAACCCGAATCCGGGCCTCGACAAGCTCGACGGCGTGCAGGAGCAGCTCGACGCGGTCTTCTCCGCCGAGCCGGGCGACGCGCAGAACGCCGAGATCGAGAAGCTCAACGAGGTCGTCACCGATCAGGCGTACAACGCGGTGTGGAGCCAGAACCCGAACACCTACGTGACCACCAAGGACTTCACCCTGAAGCCCGTCACCGGTCTCATGTTCCCGACGCTGCGCCAGATCACTCTCGCCGGCTGATTCGGAATGCGCGGGGCCGGGCATGCGCTCGGCCCCGCACGCCCCAGGGGCTTCTCGAAATCGCTCTTCCGTCGTTCTGCGCGAAGCGAGGAACGAGCGGAGCCGCAGAATCTCCTCGGAGCAGATCCTGCGACTCGCAAGCTCGCGCAGGATGACGGGCTTTCAGAAGCCTCTGCGAAAACCCACCCACGTCCGACCAGGGAAGCTCGATGCTCATCTTCATCCTCAAACGGCTGCTCTTCGGGGTGGTGCTGCTCTTCGTCGTCGCGAGCGGCACGTTCTTCCTGACGCACATCGCGATCCCGAATCCGGCGCTCAACCTCCTCGGCAGCGGCGGCGCGACCCCCGAGGCCGTCGCAGCGCTGACCGCGAAGATCGGCACCGACCGCCCGGTCCTCGTGCAGTACCAGGAGTGGCTCGCCAGCATCCTGCAGCTCGACTTCGGCACGTCCTGGAAGAACGGCCAGCCGGTGGGCAAGACGCTCGCGATCCGCCTCCCGGTC
>JASGDX010000368.1:0-4127 GCA_047606985.1 Leucobacter sp.
CCCTACACGACCACCCCGCAGTGAGCGCGGCCGACGTCTACATCAGAACCGATCTTAGGCACAAACCCGCGCAGGAGACGCTCGAGCTCTCGGCGGCGGCCGGCGGCCCCGCGCTCATCGACGTGGCGCACTGGGCGAGCGAGTCGCTGTGGCTCGAGGGCGCAGCCGAGCGGCTCGCCGAGCTGCTGCCCGGGGTCGAGTTCGCGGTGAGCGCACTGCGCACCGATCCGTGGACGTTCTCCGTCGGCGCCGAGCACTAGGCTTGCTCCCATGAAGGCCAGTCCCCGCCAGCAGCGGCTCCTGCTCGACCTCCAGCAGCTCGACCACACCATCGCCCAGCTGCGCCGCAAGCGCGCCGTGCTGCCCGAGCGCGCCGAGCTCGCAGGGCTCGCGGACGAGACAGCTGAGGCGCGCGATCGCTTCATGGCCGCTCAGCGGGAGCTCGACGCGCAGAACGCCGAGCTCGAGCGCGTCGAGGCCGACGTCGAGCTGGTGCGGCAGCGCCGAGAGCGCGACGAGCAGCTGCTCGCCGTCAGCACCTCGAGCAAGGAGGCGCAGGCCCTGCAGGGCGAGCTCGAGACGCTCGCCAGGCGGAAGGGGGATCTCGAGGATCGCGAGCTCGGCATCATGGAGGTGCAGGAGCGTGCGCAGGCCGAGTTCGCCGAGGCCGAGCGCCTGCTCGCGGGCGTCGACGAGCGCCGATCCGCCATCCAGGGCCGTCTCGACGAGGCTGAGCAGCGGCTGGACCGCGAACTCGCCTCGCAGATCGAGGAGCGCGCGGGCAAGGCGGCGGAGATCCAGCGCGACCTGGTCGAACTGTACGAGGAGCTGCGCGGCAGGCTCGGGATCGGCGCTGCGCGCCTGCGCGGCAACGTCTCCGAGGCCAGCAACATGGCGCTCGCGCCGGCCGAGCTCAGCGACATCCGCGCGGCGGCCCCCGACGAGGTCGTGTTCTGCCCGGGCACCGGGGCGATCCTCGTGCGCGTCGACGAGGGGGAATAGAGGGAGCGCTCCCCGGCGGTGAGAATGGGCCGCCTGTACGCCGGGTTCTGTCCCGCCGATCCGGGGATCCGCGGGGACGGTCATCTCTCTCGGAGTGCCGTTGCCGACACCCTCTAGCGGCCCACCCGAGGACTCGGCGAGCAGCGTCGTCATCCTCTGTCTGGCCTTGCTGCGGGCGAGGCTTGCCTGGCCGCCCGTGTCGCCACGGGCGCCGGTGGTCTCTTACACCACCCTTTCACCCTCACTCGATGCGGCGTGCCGCACCGGGCGGTCTGCTCTCTGTTGCGCTTTCTCGCGGGTCTCCCCGGGTGGGTGTTACCCACCGCCCTGCTCTGCGCAGCCCGGACGTTCCTCGGCGCGTGTGCCTGAGCACCGCGACGCGACCGTCCAGCGGCCCATTCTCGGGAGCCAGCCTATCGCATCGGGCGTACGGTGCGCCGATGAACGGAGAGGCCGAGAGCGCGCTACTCCGAGACGGTGAGCAGTTCGAAGCCGTCCTCGCGGATCACCACGGTGTGCTCGAACTGGGCCGTGAGGCTCTTGTCGCGCGTGGTCACGGTCCAGCCGTCGTCCCACTGCTCCCACGTGTGCGTGCCGAGGGTCAGCATGGGCTCGACCGTGAACACCATGCCCGGCACGATCACGTCGCCGTATGCTGGGGCCGCGTCGTAGTGGGGGATGATGAGGCCCGAGTGGAAGGCCGCGCCCACCCCGTGACCGGTGAAGTCGCGCACCACGCCGTAGCCGAAGCGCTTCGCGTAGGTCTCGATGACGCGGCCGATCACGTTGACCTGACGTCCGGGCCTCGCGGCGCGGATCCCGCGCATCATGGCCTCGTGCGTGCGCTCGATCAGCAGATCCGCCTCCTCCGAGACCTCGCCGACGCGGAAGGTGCGGTTGGTGTCGCCGTGGAAGCCGTCGAGATAGGCGGTGACATCGACGTTGACCAGGTCCCCCTCGCGCAGCACCGTGTCGTCCGGCACGCCGTGGCAGATCACCTCGTTGACCGAGGTGCACGACGATGCGCGGTAGCCGCGGTAACCGAGGGTCGAGGGGTAGGCCCCGTGGGACACCACGTACTCGTGGGCGATGCGGTCGAGTTCCGCGGTGGTGACGCCGGGGCGCACCGCCGCGCCCACGGCGTCGAGCGACCCTGAGGCGATGCGGCCGGCGGCGCGGATGCGTTCGATCTCGGCCTCGGTGTAGGTGTTGTCGCCGGTGTACGCGGGCGGCTCGGCCAAGCCGACATAGGGCGGGCGCGCGATGTCGGACGGCACCGTGCGGACCGGGGGAAGCGTACCGGGGACGAGATGACCGTGTGCATCGAAGGGCATGCCTTCTAGTCTATGAAGTGCGGCGGTGATCCGCCCGCCGCGATGCGAGGAGCGGAGGACGCGATGGGCAAGAGGGACTGGGGCGTCGATGACCAGGAGAAGACCTACTGGTTCAACACCCGTACGCGCGAGGTGGAGGAGGGGCCGCAGTCGCTGTCGGTCGATCGCCTCGGGCCGTTCGCGACGCGCGAGGAGGCCGCCCGCGCCGAGGAGATCGTCGCCGAGCGGGCGCGGAAATGGGCCGAGGAGGACGCCGCGGACGGCTGAACCGCTCATTTCGGTCCCGTAACACGAATGTCACGGGGCCGCGATAGTCTGAAGCCAGGCGGCGCGTGGGCGCCGCCCGATCCGGCGGCCGCCCCGCCCGGATCGCGCACGAGCGAAACGGAGCCGGTGTGAGCAAGCAGCGCGATTTTGTCCTCCGCACCATCGAGGAGCGCGGCGTGAAGTTCGTGCGCCTCTGGTTCAGCGATGTCTCCGGCACCTTGAAATCGGTGGCGCTCGCCCCGGCCGAGGTCGAGGGCGCGTTCAGCGAGGGGATCGGCTTCGACGGCTCGGCCATCGAGGGACTCACCCGCGCCTACGAGTCCGACCTGCTCGCGGTGCCCGACCCCTCCACCTTCCAGTTGCTGCCATGGCGCAGCCAGACCGCCCCGACCGCGCGCATGTTCTGCGACATCCGCACCCCGAACGGCGAGCCGGCGGTCGCCGATCCGCGCAACGTGCTGAAGCGCACCTTGGCGCAGGCGGCCGAGCAGGGCTTCACCTTCTACACCCATCCCGAGATCGAGTTCTACCTGCTCAGATCGAAGGAGTTCGGCACCGACGGCCCCGTTCCGGTCGATCGCGCGGGCTACTTCGACAACGTGCCGGGCGGCACCGCCCACGATTTCCGCCGCGAGAGCGTCGCCATGCTCGAGGAGCTCGGCATCTCCGTCGAGTTCAGCCATCACGAGGCGGGTCCCGGCCAGAACGAGATCGATCTGCGCTACGCCGACGCCCTCACCACAGCCGACAACCTCATGACCTTCCGCACGGTGGTCAAGGAGGTCGCGATCTCGCAGGGCGTGCACGCCACGTTCATGCCGAAGCCGCTCAAGGGCCAGCCGGGATCCGGCATGCACACGCATCTCTCGCTGTTCGAGGGCGATGCCAACGCCTTCTACGATCCGAGCGCGCGCTACGAGCTCTCCCAGACGGGCCGCCGCTTCATCGCGGGTCTCCTGCGGCACGCCCCCGAGATCACGGCGGTCACCAACCAGTACATCAACTCCTACAAGCGCCTCTGGGGCGGCGACGAAGCGCCGTCCTTCGTGAGCTGGGGCCACAACAACCGTTCCGCGCTCGTGCGCGTGCCCATGTACAAGCCGGGCAAGGGCGGCGCCGCGCGCGTCGAGTACCGCGGAATGGACAGCGCCGTCAACCCATACCTCGGCTTCGCCGTGCTGCTGGCGGCCGGTCTCAAGGGCATCCGCGAGGAGTACGAGCTGCCGCCCGAGGCCGAGAACAACGTCTGGGCGCTCAGCGACGGCGAGCGGCGCGCGATGGGCTTCGACCCGCTGCCGACGGGGCTCGATCACGCCCTCGCCGTGATGGAGCGATCGGAGCTCGTGGCGGAGACGCTGGGCGAGCAGGTGTTCGCGTACTTCATCCGCGACAAGCGCCGTGAGGTCGCCGAGTACCGCAACGAGGTGACTTCGTACGAGCTGTCGACGATGCTCGACACGGTGTGAGCGGTGCGCGGGGCGGAGGGCGCTGAGCTCCGCGGCACGGGCGCGGCGGGCGGCCCGC
>JASGDX010000369.1:0-4804 GCA_047606985.1 Leucobacter sp.
ACGCCGCGCGCGGGCGAGGAGCAGGAGCGCGGTCGCGACGAGCGCGGCACCGCCCCCGATGAGCGTCCACGGCATCGCGTCGGACCCGGTGCGCGAGAGGTCGGTGGGCGTCCCTGCCGCGGTCCCGCTCGCACTCGCGCCCGATCCCGAACCGGCCGCTCCGTCCGATCCCGACCCGTCGGATCCCGAACCACCCGCCCCGCCGGTGCCATCGGCGGCTCCGTCAGCCCCGTCGGCGCCGCCGTCCGCATCGGTGTCGCCGCCATCGGCATCTCCCCCGGGCGCTTCGCCCGCCACCGCGAAGTCTCGCTGCACGACGGTGCCGCTCGGGCTCGCCACCAGGCGCATGGTCGCGTTCTGGCCCGCCAGCTCCTCCGGCACCGTGAAGCGCACGCGGGCCGTCCCGCCCGTGACGGGCGCCGTGGAGACCTGCTCGCCGTTCAGCGCGACGGTCAGCTCGGTGTTGGCCGGAGCTCCGAGGCTTGTCAGGTCGAGCGCCGACACGTCGAACTCGATCACGCCGCCGGGCTCCACGGCCGCGGCGGTTCCAGCTGCCGAACTCCCGCCCAGCGGCGCCGAGCCCGCGGTCTCCACCAGCTTCGCGCCGTGCTTCGCGAACGAGGGCTCGACCGGCCCCTTCTCGCTCAGCTCGGCGAAATAGCGCTGGAACCCCTCGACGTCGAGCAGCCCAGAGTCCTGCTTGTTGGTCAGCTCGACACCCTCGTGGAAGTTGACGATGCCGATCAGGATCGCTCCCGACAGCCCTACGCGGTAGGTGGTGCCGGCCTGCACCGCGCGTCCGTCGAGCGTGATCGAGGTGATGCGGTCGCCCTCCGGACGCGCGTCGTCGTAGGTGTAGGTGAGGTTGTCGGACATCGCCATCTGGATGTACCCCTTCGCCTCCCCCGCGGGCGTGCGCTGCCACTGCTGCTCGAGCAGGCGCTTCAGCTGCGCACCGGTGATGTCGGCCGCCACGATCGAGTCGCGGATGGAGAACGTCTCGATGATCTTCATCACGGGCACGTTGCCGTCGACGTCGGGCATGAGGTCGCTGCGGATGAAGTTCGGGATCGTGAGGCCGAACTGCGGCGGCGCCGCCTGATCCTGCTGTACATCGCGGAACATGTTGGCGACGAGCGTGCCGAGCGACGACTCGAGCGTGCGGTTGCCCGTGGTGCCGCCCGCATAGCGGCCATCGACGTAGTCGCCGCCGCTGAACGCGGTGGTGATGGGCGCGCTGACCTGACCGGCCGGCCGGCTGCCCTCCCGCTCGGCGTAGGCGAGCGCGGCGTCGACGATCGTCTTCACCTCGGCCACCCTCGGATACGCGGTGATCAGGGCTGCCTCCGGGGTCTGCGTGAGCGGCGCGATGCGCGCCGTCGAAGCCACCACCCGGTCCTCGGCCCGGTCGTAGGTGAGCGTCACCTCGCCCAGCAGCTGACCGAACGCGCCGGCCTGGATCACCGGACGAGTGCGGTCCTCATCGCCCGGAACCGGCGCGTTGTAGACGTACTGGTTGTGGGTGTGCGCGGTGAACAGCGCGTCGATGAGCGGCGACGACTGCTGGATGATCTGCGAGAGCACGCCGCCGGTGGCGAGCTCGTCCTCCAGGCTCGCCGGCGGGGAGTTCAGACCGCCGCCCTCGTGCACCAGCGCCACGGTCACGTCGGCGAGGCCCAGGGTCTCGATCTCCTCGGCCGCGGCGTTCAGCGCGGGGATGAGCGACAGGAACTCGGGATCGCCCGAGGGGAACTGCACCTGCGTGTCGGGCGTGACGACGCCGATGATGCCGATCCGCACGCCGTCGACCTCGCGGATCGTGTACGGGGCGAGCAGCGGCTCCCCCGTGGCGGCGTCGACCACGTTGGCCGCGAGGTACGGGAACTCGGCGACGTTCTCCGCGAGGTCCATGAAGTTGTCGTGACCGATGAAGTACTCGCCGTTGCCGGCCGCCGAGGCCTGCAGGTCGAGCGCGTTGAGCACGTCGACCGTGGGCTTCTCGCCCTGCACGGACGAGGCGTAGAGCGAGTTGCCGAAGTTGTCGCCGGCGCTCAGGAAGATCGAGTGCTCGGCGTTCGCTCGCAGCTCCTCGATCGTGCCGGCCCACCGCACGGTGTTCGCGTCGATGCGCCCGTGGAAATCCTGAGTGACCACGAAGGTGAGGTCGGTCCGGTCCTCCTCCGCCGCGTTCGCGGCGACGGGGGCCGCGAGCATCAGCGCCAGGACCGCGGCGCCCGAGAGCGCCCTTCTGACAGTCGGTCTCCGGTGCGTCGTCATCGGCAGATCCCCCTTGATACCGCGAACTGAGCGGCGCGTCGTCGCGCAGCAGAGTTCACTATAACCAGGCACGATCGGATTAGTCAACGATGGTAGAAATACAGTGCGCCGCCATGGCCGCGTCGATTCCCGCGCGGCCGACGCGCCCGCCCGGGCTCCCTGGCGCTTCCCCGGTCGCTGTGCCAGAGTGGGAACATCTGACGAAAGGATGTCCGTGTCCGAGCAGCAGCCCTCCGAGCGCTTCAGCCGTCCCCGCACCATGCACCGCTTCACCGCGCGCAGGGTGACCGTGATCGACATCGCCGAGATCGAGCGCTTCACCCGGGTGACGCTCTCGAGCGACGAACTCGGCGACTGGGCGAGCACGGGACCGGGCGATCACGCACGGGTCTTCTTCCCCGATCCCGATACCGGGGAGCTGCTGGCCCCGACCCCCCTCGGACCCGACGAGAGCGGCATCGTGCGACCCGACGGGCCCACCTTCGGCCGAGACTTCACGCCGCTCAACATCCGGACGGATGCGGGATCGGGCCACCGCGTCTTCGACCTCGACATCCTGCGCCACGCCCACCCCGGACCCGCCGCGCGCTGGGCCGGCCGCGCCGAACCGGGTGACGAGATCGTCGTCGTCGGTCCCCGCGGCTCGGTCGGGGTGGCCTCGGCCGCGCCGCGCGTGCTCTGCGTCGTCGATGAGACCGCGCTGCCCGCAGCCGGTCGCTGGATCGAGGACATGCCCTCCTCCGCCCACATCGAGGTCATCGCCGACGTGGCCGACGGCCTCGACTGGGTGCGCGCCTACCTCGCCGCGCAGGGCGGCCGCGACGTGCCCGTCTCGGCGGCGCCGACCGATCCCGACGGACTGGCTTCAGCAGTGCGGGAGGCCGGGGTCGACGCGGACACCTTCGTCTTCGCGGCGGGCGAGGCGACGCGTCTCATCCCGCTGCGCCGTCTGCTGCGCTACGAGCTCGGACTCCCCCGCGAGCAGTACGCGATCACGGGCTACTGGAAGCGCGGCGCGGTGGGCTTCGACCATCACGCCCCGATCGATCCCGAAGATCCGGAGGACTGAGGCCGGCGCCGCACCGGCGCGCCCGCCGCAGCGCTGGACTCAGTGCCAGTCGCCGCCGTCGCCCGGGCGCCGCAGGTCCTTGCGCGCCTCGAGGTCCTCCTCGCTCGGCTTGCCGCCGAGACCGACGAGCGCGACCATCATCACCGACACGATGAAGCCGATGCCGAGGAAGACGAGCGCGAGCACCCACTCGCGGGTCGCCATCAGCACCACCAGTCCGGCGAAGAGGCCCAGCACCGCGGAGAACCCCAGCAGCTCGAGCGGGCGCAGACGATCGCGACGCGACGGGGTCACGGGATCCTGCGGGGCGGGCTCGGGGGACTGGCTCATCGTGTGCTTTCGTGTCGGTGCGCGGTGCGGGTCAGCCGGCGGCGGGCTCGGAGCCGGCCCGGCGGGTGTCGAATGCGGAGATGCCCAGGAAGACGCCCGCGAGGATCGCATACGCGCCGAAGAAGCCGAGCACGGCAACAACGTCCTCGCGCACGAGCAGCACGAGGATCGCGAGGAGGATGCCGGCTGCGCCGAGCAGCGTCGCGTCCTGTCGGCTCCCCGGGCGCACGACGCTGCCGATCAGCTCGAGCAGCGCGCCCACCAGCGCCCAGCCGGCGATCACCACCGCGAAGGCGATGATGCTGCCCGCGAAGGGGAGCGAGACCGCGGCTCCGATCGCGACGACGCCGAGCAGCAGCGGAATCGGGCTGCGGGATCCGCTCCGCCGTGCGGTCCATTCGACCAGGTGCGCGATGCCGATGCCGCCCAGGGCGGCCGTGGCCATGCCGCGGTCGAAGCCGAACCGCTCGTGCAGCGAGGCGGTGAACGCGATGGCGACGCCCGCGGCGAGGAGCACAGCCACTCGCACGAGTCGCACGTTCCGCGAGACGGGCGCCTCGGGAGCCGGCTCACCGGGGGTCGACGACGGCCCAGCGTTCATCACCGCAGCGGCCATGACACCCCTTTCTTCGTCCTCAGTCTACCGCGCCGCGCCGGGCGTCCCCTGACGGTCGAGGGCGCGCGCGATGCGCCCGGGCGGTCCCGTCACCGCCTCCGAGACTCGACGCCGGAGATCCCTCCAGCGCGCGTCCCGGCGCAGCAGCGCCGACGCGAATCACGCGAAAACGCCGACGCGCTCTCTTTCAAGTGATCCGCGCCCGCGGGTACCCTGACAAGACTTGTCTCCGCCGACAGACTTTCGGCCCCGCCTCCCTCCAGCGCGCATCTACGTTCGCGGGATGCACCATGTGCTCATACGCCCTGCGGCATGTCCTGGAAACGGGAGTAGTGGCCCTGGAACGCCACGGTGACGGTGCCGGTGGGGCCGTTGCGCTGCTTGGCGAGGATGAAGTCGGCCTCGCCCGCACGGGGGTTGTCGCGGTCGCCGACGGCCTCGCGGTGCAGCAGGATCACCATGTCGGCGTCCTGCTCCAGCGAACCCGACTCACGCAGATCCGACACCTGCGG
>JASGDX010000370.1:0-9308 GCA_047606985.1 Leucobacter sp.
CACCGGGAGGAGGATCAGGTCCCGGTCGACCCGCCCGGCCGAGGCGCGCGCCCGGCGGTCGCGCGGATCCCGAGCCGGGGCACCAGCGCCAGGATCACCGCCACCACGACCCCGCTGCTGCAGAGCGCCGCGATGCCCGCCGCCCGTCCCAGCACGAAGTCGAAGACGAGGCTCGTGACACCGGCGGCGAGCAGGGCGAGCACCACCAGATCAGCGGCGAGCAGCCGGCTGCCGAGCCGCACGAGCCGCGCCTTCTGGTGCTTGCCGAAGAAGGCGCGGTGCAGGCTCACCGGCGCGAGCCCGAGCACCGCGGCGATGCCGGCGAGCGCGACGAGGATCAGGTAGAGCACGAGCTGGTAGGGATCGAGCGCCGCGAAGCGCGGTTGGAACGCGACCGCCAGCAGGAAGCCGCCGAGGATCTGCGTGCCCGTCTGCGCGACGCGCAACTCCTGCAGGATCTCGTTCCAGTTGCGGTCGGCGCGCTCGTTGGGCGTCTCGCCCCGGCCGTCATCGCCGGCGCGGGGATCGATCTCTTCCGCTCGCATCGCCGCCTCCGCCTCTTCATCGCAGCGTAGCACCGGGCGGGGCTGCGTCCGGGGAGCATCGGAGCCGGCCCGGAGAGACCGGCGGTGCTGCTCCCGGAGAGCCAGACAGGCCGGGTGCGGTGCGCGGGCCCGACGGCCGGGAAGCCGCTACACCGTGAAGTCGACGGCGGTGCGGCCGACCGTGATGCGCTTCATGAGCTCGACCACCGGCAGGTGCTCGGGGTGGGAGGCGTATGCGGCGAGGCCGTCGGCGTCGTCGAAGTCGGCGATGAGGGTGAGATCGAAGTTGGCGCCGTCGAAGAACTCGTTGCGGTGCAGCGAAAGGGCGCGCACGGAGGGCACCGACTCGCGCAGCGGCTCGATCGCGGCGACGGCCTCGGCCGCGCGCGCGTCGCGCTCCTCTCGGGTGTCGCCGGCGAGCTTCCAGCTGACGATGTGGCGCAGGGTCATCGCTGTCTCCTCCGTGGGATCAATCGGGCGGGGGCGGCGGCTTTCTCGACGGCCGCGGCGAGGCGTTCGGGATCGACCCGCCAGATGGCGTGCCTGCGCCCGTCGATCAGCACCACCGGGATGTCCTCGGCGTGGCGGCGGGCGAGTTCGGGATCAGCCAGGATGTCGAGCTCCTCGAGCTCGGTGGCGATCCCGCGCACTGCCATCTCGGCCCGCACGCCCGCGACGACCTCGCGGGCGTCGTCGCAGAGGTGGCAGCCCGGCTTGCCGATGAGGGTGATGTGCACGGTCACGATCGCCCAGTGTACCGCTCGGGCCGCCCGACCCCGCACTTCTAGCGATTCGGGTCGGAAAATCACAGTGCCGATGCGGCGCACTGTACCTATTTGACCCGAGCAGCCGAGAGGGAGGGAGGGAGTGCGGGAGTGCGGGAGTGCGGGAGTGCGGGAGTGCGGCGGGCGGGGGCACGCAGAAGGGCGCCGGGCCCGAAGGCCCGACGCCCGTATCGCTCCCGGGCCGCGTCAACCGCGGCCCGGGTCGATCACTTCTTGTTGCGACGCTGGTGACGCGTCTTCCGAAGCAGCTTGCGGTGCTTCTTCTTCGACATGCGCTTACGGCGCTTCTTGATCACTGAACCCACGGTCACCTCACAACGTCTCTCGGGCCGAACGGGATCGTGGCCCACAAAACACTGATTTTACACCGTTCCCGCCGATGCGGGAAATCGCGGTGCGATGCCGCCCCGCTCGGCGTGGAGGGAACGGGCTGCGGGATCCCGCGCCGCTCCCCGGGCTCGGGAGCCTCAGCCCCGCAGACGGAAGCGGGCGACGAGCTCCTTGACCTGCTTCTCGGCGCGCGCAGCGGCGCGGCCGATGCGCTCGGCAGCCGCGGTCGCCTCCTCCGACAGCACCTCGCCCTCCTCTGCGAACGGGTCCTCCCCGGCCGGCCCGGGCAGCCGCTCCCCTTCCTCGGAGAGGTACTCGACGCGCACCTCGGTGTCGAAGTCGGCCGAGAGGAAGGGGATCACGAAGTCCTCGACCATCTCGAGGGGTTCGGGATCGAGCGTGTAGTAGCGGTGCTGCCCCTCCTCGCGCACGCTCACCAGTTCGGCCTCGCGCAGCACCTTGAGGTGCTTCGACACCGTCGGCTGACTGATCTCCAGCTGCCCCACGATCTCGGACACGCTGATCTCGGCATCCTGCTGGTATCGTTCGAGCAGCACTCGCAGGATATCCCGCCTGGTGGCGTCGGCGATGACTCCGAAAATGTCTGGCATGGTGTCAAGATTAGCCGCAGCGCACCGTTCTTGTCCCGCAGACCGGCGCATCGCCCGCGAAGCGGTCCGGGTGCGCCGCGATCCCCCTGCCGCGATCGCCGGTACGTGTGTAGCATGAAGGATCGAGTCCGGGCCCGCCGCCCGCTCGTTTCACCGCGGGAAAGAAGGAGTCGTGAGGACACGCTCTGTGAGCCGCCGGGCCTCGGCCCCGCTCAGGCAGAGGTCGTGGATCAACTCCATGATCCAGTCGTCTCCTGCCCGCTTCGCACTGATGATCTTCACCGCACTGATCCTGCTGTGGACCGCGCTGCTCTCCCTGCCCATCTCGAGCACCGAGAGTCGCATCACCCCGCTGGCCGACGCGCTGTTCACCGCGGTGTCGGCGATCTGCGTCACCGGGCTCTCGACGGTCGACATGGCGACCCACTGGTCGCTGTTCGGGGAGATCCTGATCCTCGTGGGCCTGCAGATCGGCGGCATCGGCGTGCTCACCCTCGCGAGCATCCTCGGCCTCACGGTCACCCGCCGCCTCGGGCTCAGGCAGCGCCTGCTCGCCGCGGGCGACACCAATCCCATGCGCATGAGCCGCGATGCCTCCGAGAGCCAGGCCGTCGGGCTCGGCGAGATCGGCGGGCTGCTCGCCGCGGTCGCAACAAGCCTCGTCGCCATCGAGTTCGCGCTCACCGTGCTCATCACGCCGCGGCTGATGATGGCGGGCTACGACTTCACGCACGCGCTGTGGAACGGCTTCTACCTCGCAGCCTCGGCATTCACCAACACCGGGTTCGTGCCGCTCCCCGGCGGCCTCGCGCCCTACGACACCGATCTGTATCTGCTGAGCGTGCTCGCCGTCGGCGTCTTCCTCGGCAGCATCGGATTCCCGGTCATCTTCGCGCTGTACCGCTACGTCACGGGCGGCGGCTGGCGCGCGCACAAGCGCCTCGGCCTGAACGCGAAGCTCACGCTCACCACCACGCTCATCTTCGTGATCTTCGGATGGCTGGCCATCGGCGTGCTCGAGATGAGCAACCCCGCCACGCTCCAGGGTCACGACTTCTGGGAGACGGTGCTCAGCTCCGGCTACATGTCGGTGATGACGCGCTCCGGGGGACTCGGGATCATCGCCCCGGCCGATATGCACGGCTCGACGATGCTGGTCATCGACATGCTCATGTTCGTGGGCGGCGGATCGGCGTCGACCGCAGGCGGCATCAAGGTGACCACGATCGCCGTGCTGTTCCTCGCCGCCTACGCCGAGGCCCGCGGATACAAGGACATGCAGGCCTTCGACCGCAGCATCCCGAACGAGGTGCTGCGCGTCTCGGTGTCGATCCTCATCTGGGGCGCCACCATCGTGCTCGCCTCGACGGTCGCCCTGCTGCACATGACCGGGGAGCCGCTCGACATCGTGCTCTTCGAGGTGATCTCCGCCTTCGGCACCTGCGGGCTCTCCACCGGCCTCTCGGAGCAGGTGCCCGACGCCGGCAAGTACATCATCGCCGCCACCATGTGGGCGGGCCGCGTCGGCACGGTCACGCTCGCCGCGGCCGTGGCGGCGACGAGCCGCTCCCGCCTGTTCAAGTACCCCGAGGAAAGGCCGATCGTTGGTTGACATTCGCAGTGACGCCCCGGTTATCGTCATCGGACTCGGACGCTTCGGCGCCGCGACCGCCGGGCAGTTGGATCGACAGGACCGCGAGGTGCTCGTGGTCGACACCGACCCCCAGCTCGTGCAGAAGTGGGCCGATCGGGTGACGCACGCCGTGCAGGCCGACGCGCGCTCCATGGAGGCGCTCAAGCAGATCGGCGCCGAGGAGTTCCAGATCGCGGTGGTGGCCACGGGCGCCTCGATCGAGGCCAGCGTGCTCATCGCCGCCAACCTCGTCGACCTCGGCATCCCCCAGATCTGGGCGAAGGCGATCTCGCTGTCGCACGGCAAGATCCTCGAGCGCATCGGCGTGAACCACGTCATCTACCCCGAGCGCGAGGCCGGCGAGCGCGTCGCCCACCTGCTGAGCGGCAGCATGCTCGACTTCATCCAGTTCGACAACAACTACGTGATCGCGAAGATGTACCCGCCCCGCTCGATCCGCGGCCGCACGCTCACCGAGAGCGGCGTGCGCACCCGCTACCGCGTCACGGTGGTGGGCGTGAAGACGCCGGGGCAGCCGTTCACGCACGCCACCCAGGACACGGTGGTCTCCCCGCACGACCTCATCATCGTGTCTGGCACCGCCGCCGACGTGGAGCGCTTCGCCGCGATCGGGTAGGGAGTCGCGGGCGGAGGGATCGGCGGCGCGACCGGCGGAGGGACCGGCGGCGCGCAATCGAAGCCGCACGCACGAGGGGCGAAGACCTCTCATGGTCGTCCGCATGATCAACGAGCTTGCCGAAGACGCCTCCCTTCGAGCACCGAGGCCCGCCTCCAGTATCAGACAACTTGGTTTCATGATACCTTCCAGGTAATCAGTAACTTTTTTATGAAAGAAGTGTCGTCAAAGCGCTGCATCTGGAGCGACGGCAACTCCGAAGCCGTGGGCGGCCCAGCCCACTCCTCTTCGTCGGAGCCGCCGCTTCTCTGAGAAGGATTGAGTTTCATGACTCGAAGCGATCCCTTACCACCCGAGGCGGCTCCGAAAGCCGTCTCGAAGGAGACGCCCTTTCGTCAGCAGCTGATCTTCTTCCTTCTCGTCATGATTTGCGGGTTCGGGTTTGTGCCGGGTCTTCCCGTGATCATGGCCATCGCCTCGTTATTCACGCAGCTCCGGAATCGGCTGTGGGTGCAAGTCGTCATCTGGGCTCTCGCCGTCGTGCTCTCCCTTTTCCAGATCGCCCCGTTCGTGCCCCTCAGCACCAGCATCAGCAGTTAGCGCCGCCGCACCGCCCTTACTCCCCGCGCGCCATCTCCTCCGAGCGGCGCACGTTCGCGGCGAGCGCGCGGTCGAACAGGTCGCCCCAGTCGGCGGCCTGCAGCACGGCGATCGCCTGCTCGGTCGTGCCCTTGGGGCTCGTGACGTTGCGGCGCAGCTGCGCCGGTTCCTCGCCCGAGCGCACCATGAGCTCGGCGGCGCCGGCGATCGTGCCCTGCACCAGCAGCCGCGCCTGCTCGGCGTCGAAACCGCGCCGCATCGCCGCCGCGGTCATCTCCTCGGCGTAGAGGAAGAGGTAGGCGGGGCCCGATCCCGAGACCGCGGCGATGTCGTTGATCTGCTCCTCGCGCACCACCAGCACCTCCCCCACGGTCGCGAAGAGCCGTCGCACTATCTCGACCGCCTCGGGGCCCGCCGTCGCCCCCGGGGCGATGCCGGTGACGCCGCGCCCGATGTGCGAGGGGGTGTTGGGCATGGCGCGTACCACCGACACGCCCGCGGGCAGCAGCTCCTCGATCGCGGAGCTCGGCACGCCGGCCGCGACGCTCGCGACGACGGCGCCGGGCTCGAGCGCGTCGGCGATCCCGCGCACCACGTCGGCCACCATCCACGGCTTCACCCCGAGGATCACGAGGCGCGCGCCGCGCACCGCGTGCCGGTTGGCCTCGGGATCGATCTCGGAGGCGTAGGCGACCACGTCGTCGGCTCCCTCGTACTGCGCGGCGCTCGCCGCGGAGCGGGTGGTCACCGCGACCGGCCCGTCGATGCGCACCCCGGGGCCGCGCAGACCCGAGAGGATCGCGCCCCCCATCGATCCCGCACCGATCATCGCGGTGCGAGGCAGCGTCTCGGTTTCGGGGGTCGGGATCGGCGTCGTCTCGCTCATACCGCCAGTCTAGAAGCAGCCCGCGTAGAATGCAGGGCAGGGCATAACGAGACGAGCATCGTTCGGGAGGCACACCAGTCATGAGCGCACCGCAGGAGCACACCGCAGAGACCGAGACCCGCATCGCCGACGCGCTGCTGGAGGGCACGCACGTGCTGCGCGTGCTCGATCTCGAGGTCCACGGCGACGGCGACGCGCTGTTCGTCGGCGCGAAGGTCGACATCGATCCCGACGCGACGATGCGCGAGGTGTCCGTGATCCTGTACCAGGCCAAGCGACGCGTGCTCGCAGCGATCCCCGCCGTCGAGAGCGTGTTCATCGAGCCCGACGTCTACCTCGATCCCAATGCGAAGACCCCCTCGACCAGCAGCATCGTGATGCTCTCGAGCGACTGATCCCGCGTCTCGGGCGCTGGGCTCCTCCCGCGGCGGTTCGGGATCGCAGGTCCGCCTCGAGCGGCTCGCCAAGGCCGATGGCTCCACCGCAGCGCTGCGCGGCGTCGACCTCGCGCCCGCGGCCGAGGCACGAGGGAGCCGAAACCCGCCGCCCTCACCGCCGCCGTTCGAAGAAGTCGCGCAGCAGCGCTGCGCACTCCTCGGCGCGCACCCCGGCGACCACCTCCGGAACAGGGGACGGCAGCCGGCCGTCGCGCAGCAGGTCGTAGACGCTGCCGACGGCCCCGGCCTTCTCGTCCCAGGCGCCGAACACCACCCGCGGCACCCGCGCGGCGAGGATCACCGCGGCGCACATCGCGCACGGCTCGAGCGTCACCACGAGGGTGCAGCCGTCGAGCACACGATCGCCCAGGCGACTCGCGGCCTCGCGGATGGCCAGCACCTCGGCATGGGCCGTGGGATCCGGAATCGCCTCGCGCGCGTTGCGACCCGTGCCGATCACCTCGCCCGAGGTATCGAGCAGGATCGCGCCGACCGGGATCTCCCCCTCGGCCGCCGCCCGCCCGGCTTCCTCGAGGGCGCGCCCCATCGCGGCGAGCTCGGTCGGCGATGGAGGGATCGGTGGCACGGCAATAGGATAGGCCCATGCGAGTCTTCGTTGCAGACCATCCCCTCATCACCCACAAGCTGACGGTGCTGCGCAACGCGAAGACACCGCAGCCCACGTTCCGGCTGCTCGTCGAGGAACTGATGACCCTGCTCGCCTACGAGGCCACCCGCGAGGTGCGCGTCGAGCCGTGCGACATCGTCACGCCGGTCTCGCCCACCACGGGCGTGCGGCTGAGCGAGCCGCTGCCGCTCATCGTGCCGATCCTGCGCGCGGGCCTCGGCATGCTCGAGGGCATGGTCAAGCTCGTGCCCACCGCCGAGGTCGGCTTCCTCGGCATGGCCCGCGACGAGCAGACGCTGCAGCCCACCACCTACGCCGAGCGCTTGCCCGATTCGCTCGCCGGGCGCCAGTGCTTCGTGCTCGACCCGATGCTCGCCACCGGCGGCTCGCTCGCAGCGGCCATCGAGTTCCTGTTCGCGCGCGGCGCCGACGACGTGACCGCGATCTGCGTGCTCGGCACCCCCGAGGGCGTCGAGGCGATCCGCGCGGCGGCGGGCGACCGCGACGTGACTCTCGTGCTGGGCGCGCTCGACGACGGGCTCACCGATCAGGCCTTCATCACGCCCGGTCTCGGCGACGCCGGCGACCGCCTCTACGGCACCGTCGGGGAGCAGTTCTCGCGCGGATAGGTCTCCGTTCGCCGAGTTCGCCGACGTTCCGCCGGTTGAGCGGAGCGAGGAGGGGGCGGAGCGCCGTGCTGAGCGAGCGCAGCGAGTCGAAGTATCGAAACCCGGGATCCCGAGCGCCCTTGATTTCGACTGCGCTCGATCGGCGGGGCACCGCGCTCGATCGGCGGGGCACAGCGCTCGATCGGCGGGGCGCCGTGTTCGGTCAGCGGGCCGCCGTGTTCGACCGGCGGGGCGCCGTGCTCGGCCGACGGAGGACTTCGCTCGGAGACCGAACGACTACGCCAACGGGTGCGGCATCATCGGCACCTCGTCGAAACCCTCATCCTCTTCGGGTGTGGGATCGCGCGCATCGGCGTACGCGAAGGCGAGCGCCGCGATCGCCAGTGCGAACGCGATGATGCCGAGGGGGTTGCACAGCGCGATCGACATCTCGGCCGAGAACGCCGATCCGGCCCAGAGACTGAGGATCGAGACGAGTCCGTCGGCGGTGAGATCGGGCACCGTCAGACCGAAGGCGACGGCGCACAGCCACGCCAGCACCAGCGCGACGATCGTGCGACGACGGGTGCGCCTACCGCGATCCCGCGTCACCCGCAGACGCCGCGCGATCCACAGCTGCAGCCACGCGAAGAGCAGCCCGATCGTGGGCAGATACCACCACGTCAGCGACCCGCCGATGCCGAACGCCCAGCGCCCGGCGGCCATCCACAGTGCCAGCGCCACACCGACGATCGCCATGATTCTGGTCACCGGCGCCCCTCTCTCCGCAACCCCTCCAGCCTAGGGGAATCCGCTGACATGCCCGGTCCCCGTGGATTTCGCATCGCCCTGTAAAAAGTGCTATTCTCTAACGGTTGTCACCGCAGGGTGGCCGCGCCCCGATAGCTCAGTGGTAGAGCACTTCCATGGTAAGGAAGGGGTCGCCAGTTCAATCCTGGCTCGGGGCTCCGACTCTCTGGGTCACAGGCCGTCATGGCTGAGTAGCTCAGCTGGTTAGAGCGCACGACTCATAATCGTGAGGTCGCGGGATCGAGCCCCGCCTCAGCTACGGAGAGTCACGATGAGGCCCCCGGCAACCCCGGGGGCCTTCTCGTTTCGAGCCGGATACCAGCCCGTCCTCGTATCCTCGAACACATGACCGACCCCTACGCCGACGACGCCGAGCGTGCGCATCGGCTCGGCCGACGCTTCGGCAGCCTCTCGGAGCGTTGGCGCGAGGCGGTGCGACGCAGGCCGTGGCTCAACACGGCCTACAAGGTCGTCGTCACCGTGCTGGGCGCGCTGGTCGTGGTGATCGGCCTGATCCTCGTTCCGCTGCCGGGACCCGGGTGGCTCATCGTGTTCGTCGGACTCACGATCCTCGGCACGGAGTACCACTGGGCGAGGCGCCTGCTCGGCTGGCTGCACCGCATGCTCGCCCGGTTCTGGGAGCGGTGGAACGCGTGGCGGGCCGCGCGGCGCGAGCGGCGATCCCGGGCCGCCGAGGAGTAGGTCCGGGATCCCGCAGCCCGCTCCCGCGGGCCGCGATCCCGCGCTCGACCCGGAAACGCGAAACGGCCCGGGCCGAAGCCCGAGCCGTTTAGCACC
>JASGDX010000371.1:0-5530 GCA_047606985.1 Leucobacter sp.
CCGAGATCCTGCTCGAGCATCGCGTCGAGGATCGAATCGGAGATGCGATCGCAGATCTTGTCGGGGTGACCCTCGGTGACGGACTCCGAGGTGAACTGGCGCAGGGGCACGGCTGCTCCTTCAGGCTGAGGGCGGGCGGGATGGGCGCGGCGGGCGGAAACACCGGTGGCGCCGGATCCCGTTCAGGCTATCCGACGCCACCGACAGAGCTGCGAGTGCAGCAGAAGATTACGCGCCGGCCGGCACGGCCTCCTCGAGTTCGCCCACGACATCGGCGCGCTTCGTCATGGTCAGCTTGCCCTCGACGATCTCGTGCAGCGCGATCGACAGCGGCTTGTCGTCGACGGACGAGTCGACCAGCGGCCCGACGTTGTCGAACAGGTTGCCGTCGTGCAGATCCGTGTAGTAGTCGTTGATCTGGCGGGCGCGCTGCGAGGCGAACACCACCAGAGCGTACTTCGAATCGACCTTCTCGAGCAGATCGTCGATGGGCGGGTCGATGATGCCGTTGGGGTTGGCCATGTGCACACTCCTCTAGTTGACCTCCCCATCTTAGCCGAGGATCGCCGATCCCGCTGCGAGCGACTCAGTCGGTGCGAGCGACTCAGTCGGTGCGAGCGACTCAGTCGGTGCGAGCGGCCGCGGACGAGCCCAGGCGCTCGGCTGCGCCCAGCCAGATCTCCTCGAGCTCATCGATCCCGCGCGGCGCACCCCCTCGCAGCTCCACGCCCTCGGCGACGTAGAACAGCGAGACGTCGATGCGCTCCGGATCGACGCCCGCCCACTGCGCGTAGGCGTGCCGGTAGAGGTCGAGCTGAAAGAAGCGGCTCTCGCGCTCGGCACCGGTGCGCGGCGAGCGGCCCGCCTTCCAGTCGACGATCTCGTAGCGCTCGGCACCGCCCGTATCGGCGTCGGCGATGCGATAGACGGCGTCGAGCTTGCAGACGAGGGTGCGCCCCGCGAACGGGATCGTCACCTCCTGCTCGACCGCGATGGGGCTGCGATCGGCCCATCGCGAGCGTTCGAACTGCTCGATGAGGGGCTGCAGCGCCTCGAGCTCGGCGTCGTCCGCCTCGGTCTCCGCCCCGGTCCCCGCGCCGCGCCGGCTCTCCGCCGCAGCCTCGATCCCGACGCCGTCGAACTCGACGAGCTCGGGATCCGGGAACTCGAGCTCCAGGCCGCTCAGCGGCAGGGCGGTGCCCCTGGCAGTGGTGGCGCGGCGTTCGACCCATTCGTGGAAGCGGTTGCCGATGCGGGTGCGGCGATAGGGGCGCTGTGGCACGGGGCGCAGACGGCGGCGCTCGGCGGTCTCGGGATCCTCGACGAACTCGTGGAACGTCGACGCCGTGATGCGGTCGGGCAGCGAGGCCGTCCCCGAGGCCGTGCCGGATGCCGCCGCCCGCCGCGCCGCGCGACGCTCGGCCAGCAGCAGGCGCACGGTCTCGTCGAGGCCGGGATCGTCCTGGAGTGCGCCCTGCGGCCCGTCCGCGGCCGGATCCCCCTCGAGCGCCTCGCGCACGGCCTCCGCGGCGCGCATCACCGCGGGTCGGCGCGCCCCGAGCGGGTCGGGCGGCCACTGCATGGCGAGTTCGGCGAGCTCGCTGGGATCACGCTCGTGCGCGCTCGCCTCCGGCAACCCGCGGACGACCCCTGCCTCCTGCAGCTCGAGCAGGAAGTCCGAGGGCGCGCGCGGGCGGGTCTGGCCGCCCCAGAACGATCCGCTCAGCAGCAGTCGAGCGGCGGAGCGGGTGACCGCGACGTAGGCGAGGCGGCGCTCCTCCTCCTGATGCCGCTCCTTGAGCTCGGCCCGGTAGTCGGCGATGCGGTCGACGAGCTCCTTCTGCGTCGACGCGAGGCGCCAGTCGAGGCGCGGCCTGGCCGCGGCGTCGCCGCGCAGCTCGTCGGGGATCTCGCCCGTGCGCAGCCAGCCGGCGCCGGTGCGGGGGGCGCCGGGGAACTCGCCTGCGACGAGCCGCGGCACGGCGACGAGATCCCACTCGAGGCCCTTGGCGCCGTGGGCGGTGATGAGCTGCACCGTGCCCGGCTGCGGCGCGGCGACGTGCTCGGCCGCCTCGTCGGACTCGGTGGCCCGTTCGATCCACTCGAGCAGCGACGGCAGGGTGCCGCGGCTGTCGACGGCCAGGTAGCCCTCCACCAGGTCGGTGAAAGCGTCGAGGTTGGCATGGGCGGCGGAGGTGCCCGCCGCCCCGCGCGCCTCGTTGGCGTCGAGCTCGATGTCGAGGCGGAGCGCCTGCACGGTGGCGCCGATCAGCTCGCCGATGCCCCCTCCGACGCCGCGGCGGAGGGAGGCCAGCATGCGGCCCGCCTCGCGCAGCCGCTCCCGGCCCGCCGCGCTGATGCGGTGCAGCGCTCCGTGGTCGAGGTCGCGCATGCCCGCGATCTGATCGAGTGCATCGATGAGCGTGTACCGGCGGTCGGGGTCGGGCAGCACGCTGTCGGAGGCCCGATCCTCCTCGCTGAGCGGCCGCTGGGCGACGTCGCGCTCGGCGAACCATCTCGCCCCATCGCGCAGGCCGGCGATGTCGGCGACGCCGATGCGGAAGCGGGGGCCGGTGAGCAGCCTGATGAGCTCGCCGCCCGCGTCGGCGTACCAGAGGCAGCGCAGCGCGCAGACCACGTCGGTCACCTCGGGGGTGGTGAGGAGACCGCCCAGGCCGACGATCCGGTTGGGCACTCCCGCCTCGGTGAGCGCGGCCGAGAAGCCGGCCATGGGGCTGCGCTTGCGGAAGATGACGGCTGCGCTGGCCGGCTCTCCGTGCTCGGCGAGGTGGGCCTCGCGCGCGGCGCGCATCCACTCGGCCACGGCGAGGCGCTCCTCGTGCACGGTCTCGGGATAGCACCACTCGACCGTGCCGTCGCCCGCTCCGGGTCGCGGTTCGAGCCGCGGCACGTCGACCGCCGCATCGGCCGCGAGCGGGGCGGCGATCGCGTTGGCCGCGTCGAGCACGAGGCGGGGGTTGCGCCAACTCGTGGACAGCGTGAGCGTGGCCGCCGGCGAGCCGCTGTCGAACCGCTCGCCGGGTCGGGACCCGGGGCAGGCCACGGGTCCGACCGCGGACCGGGATCCGCGCCCCCGGAAGTCGGCGTGGAAGGAGCGCAGGCCGGCCGCCGAGGCGCCGCGCCAGCCGTAGATCGACTGGTGCGGATCGCCGACGGCCATGACGGGCGCCCCGGCGAAGATCATGGAGAGGAAGCGGGTCTGCCCGACCGAGGTGTCCTGCACCTCGTCGAGCAGCACCGCCCGGTGCCTGCGCCGCAGCAGCCGGATCGCGTCAGGCGATCGCTCGAGCGCCCGGGTGGCGAGGGCGAGCTGGTCGGAGAACTCGATGACGCCCCGGCGCAGCTTCTCCTCCGCGTAGGCCCGCGCGAGCCGGGTGAGGAGCGGCGTCTCGGCGAGGCTCGCGACCGCGTCGCGCACGCCGGCGTACACCTTGCCGCTGTCGAGGGGGGTCCTGTCGTTGTACGGCAGCTGCCGCACCCGCCCGAACTCCTCGATCACCCGGTCGACTCGATCGAGGGAGGTGAGGTGGTCGGCGGCCGCGTGATCGAGGTTCAGGATGTGCCTGACGAGCTGCGGCGCGCTGAGCTCGCTGTCCGGGAGTTCGGGATCGCGGCTCTCGATCACCACCTCGCGCGCGATGCGCCACGCGGTCGCCTCGTCGATCACGACGGCTCCGGGGGCGACGCCCGCGGCGATCCCGAACTCCTGCAGCACGCCGGCCGCGAAGGCGTTGTAGGTGCTGACCTCGGGGATGTCGAGGCCGTCTCCGAGCGTCTCGACGAGGCGCGCCGCCCGCGCCGACTCGGTCGGGGTCAGCCCCCCGCGCGTCTCGGTGTCGAGCAGCCGCTCCGCGAAGAGCTCGAGTCTGCCCGAGATGCGCTCGCGGAGCTCGCCCGCCGCCTTGCGCGTGAAGGTCAGGCCGAGCACCTCGTGGGGCGCGATCGCGCCGTTGGCGACGAGCCACACGACGCGATTCGCCATGGTCTCCGTCTTGCCGCTGCCCGCGCCCGCGACCACGAGCGCGCTGCCGCCGAGCGGGTGCTCGATGACGGCGCGCTGCTCGGGCGTGGGCACCAGCGGGGGCTTCGGGGGGATAGCGAGGATCTGCGCGATGCGCTCGGCGGAGAAGACGGGTACGGTCGGGGACGACGGGGGGCTCTTCAGGTTCATGCGCGGCTCACCGCCGGGATGATGTGGAGGCGGCACCCGCCGGGCTGGTGCGGATCGGAGCAGTGGTGCTCGATGCGCGCGGTGAACTCGGCTGCGGCCATGACCCGGGCGATGCGCTCGACGCGCCGCACCAGCTCTTCGCGCGTCTCCTCGTCGATGGGCTGCTGCACGCGTTCGACGTACTCCGCCTGCTTCGCGGCGTCGGGGTGCACGTAGAGCAGCCTCGCTCCCCCGCTCACCGCGTCGCGCTGCTGCTCGTCGCCTAGCTCGAACGCGCCCTCCGTCACACCCAGCTGGTACGCCTGCAGCTGCGCGTGGGCCTCTGCCTCGGCCTTGGTGGGCGGGGTGCGGCCGGTCTTGAGGTCGAGCACGGTGATCTCGAGGCCCCCGTCGGAACGGGTCACCGCCTCGATGCGGTCGGCCGATCCGCTGAGCACGGCCCGTTCGAGCGCGATGCGGAACCGGGTCTCGCGTCCGATGAGCCGCCGCTCGGACGCCTCGAAGTCTCGGAGGTAGGCGGCGAGCCCGCGGGTCTGAGCGGCCGCGAGCCGCCTGGTGCGCTCCGATTCCCACTCGGCGTCGAACCTGAGTTTGCCCCACTCCCCGAGCACGGTGTCGAGCAGCTGCTCGGGATCGTGCCCCTCCGCGGTCTCGAACGCGTGGTGCACGAGCGTGCCGAGGTCGGCCTGCACGCCGCCCCTTCCGCCGCCGAGGGCGGCGACGACCCAGTCGAGCGGGCAGGTCTCGGCACGCTCGAGCTGGGAGGGGCTCACGGGCACCAGCAGTTCGGGATCGCCCTCGAGGTCGTAGAGCGGCGCGGTGATGCTCGGCGGCTGCACCCCGTACCACTCGTCTGGACGGGCTCCGGGGACCTCGTCGCGGGCGAGCGCGACGAGGGAGCGCAGCGCGCGCTCGTCGGAGGGATCGCGCACGAGCCGCCGCCGCATCTCGGCGGTGGCCCCGCGCAGGGTGAGCCGAGCGCTGGGCAGCTCGTCGCGGCGGAACTCGCGCCCGAAGCCGAAGAAGGCGCTCGGGTGCTGCTCGTCGTCGGCGACCGCGACGACGAGCAGCTCGTCGCGGGCGCGGGCGCAGCCGTGGACGAAGAGCCGCAGTTCGTCGTGAACGGTGTCTCTGCGCGAGGGCGGGAGCGCCTCGCCACCGCGCAGCCAGCGCTCGAGCGCAGCCGTGCCGAGGAGCGAGCCGCGGGCCCGCAGGTTGGGCCAGGCCCCGTCCTGCGCCCCGATCACGGCGACCACGCCGAACTCCCGGCCGATGGCGCCCTGCGGAGTGGTGACGGTGACGGAGCTGCGCTGGCTGCGCTGCGCCAACGAGTCCTCG
>JASGDX010000372.1:0-9448 GCA_047606985.1 Leucobacter sp.
CGCCGCCAGCACCGTCGCCGTCGGCACCGTCGCCCGGTGCGCCGTTGAGAGCGGCTCCGCCCCCGGCCGCGGCGAGCAGCGCCTCGACCTCCTCGATCGCGAGCGCCTTGGGCAGCCGCTGCGCGCGCTTCGGAGTGCGCACACCGCTGCCCGCGTACGACGGCAGCAACCCCTCCTCGAAGAGGAAGCGGTGCATGCCGCGCACGGTCGAGAGGCGACGGGTGATCGATGCGGGAGCGAGCGAGGGGGCGGCGGGGGCGGGATCGCCGGACGCGGGATCGCCTCCGCCCCTGCCGGCCGCGGCCGGCCGCGCCAGGTCGGCGACGTACTCCGACAGCGTCTCGGGCGAGACATCGGCGAGGTCGCGGATCCCGCGTCCCTCGAGCCAGGCCGCATAGGCCGTGAGATCGCGTCGATAGGCGGCCCGGCTGTTCTCCGAGAGCCCGCGCTCGAGGGCCACGTGGCGCAGGTAGCGCTCCATGCCCGCGTCGGGGCTCACGGCCGACGGGCTCGCCGTCATCGCTTCGAGCGCTCCCCGTTCACGGCCTCGCGAGCGGTCCAGGGCGATTCGGGATCGCGCAGCGTCTCCCAGCCCCGCTCCCGGGCGGCCCAGGCGGCCAGCACCCCGCCCACCGTGATGGAGTTGTGCACCCCGCCGGCGAGCACGGCGTCGACGGCATCGGCGAGCGGCACCCACCGGGGCTCCAGCTCGGCCTCCTCCTCGGAGCGCACGTAGTCGTGCTCGACACGGTGCAGCCCGCGGGCGAGGAAGATGCGCGTGGCCTCGCTCGTGCCGCCCGGCGACAGGAAGAGGTCGACCAGCAGTTCCCAGCGGTCGGCCCGCAGGTCGACCTCCTCGAGCAGTTCGCGCTGCGCGGCCGCGAGACCAGACTCGCCCGGCGCGTCCATGAGGCCGGCCGGGATCTCCCAGTCGCGATGCCCGATGGGGTGCCGGTACTGCCGGATCAGCAGCACCCGGTCGTCGTCGAGTGCGAGCACGGCGACCGCGCCCGTGTGGTCGATGTAGTCGCGCACGAGTTCGTCGCCGCCGAACTCGAAGCGGTCGCGGCGCACGTCCCAGACGTGCCCGTGCACGAGCACCTCGCTGTCGAGCACCCGCACCGCCGCGGGGGCGTCGACGAGGGGCCCGGTCATGCTGACTCGCCGCCCTCGGAGCCGGCGGCCGGGGAGGCGAGGAACCCCTCGGCCGGGCTTACCGAGCCCGCGGAGCCCGCGGATTCGGCGGCCTCGTCGACCTCGAAGAGGCGCGCGGCCTCACGGCGGTCGATCGCGGCGTCGATCAGACCGGCGAAGAGAGGGTGCGGCCGGCCGGGACGCGAGCGCAGCTCAGGGTGCGCCTGGGTGGCGATGTAGAAGGGGTGCGCCTCGCGGGGCAGCTCGACGTACTCGACGAGCTCTCCGTCGGGGCTCGTGCCCGAGAACGAGAGCCCGGCGGCGGCGATCTGCTCGCGGTATCGGTTGTTGACCTCGTAGCGGTGCCGGTGGCGCTCGCTCGCCACCGGTGCGCCGTAGAGCTCGGCTGCGAGGGATCCCTCGGCCAGCGCTGCCTCGTACAGCCCGAGGCGCATGGTGCCGCCCAGGTCGCCGCCGTCGATGATGTCGACCTGCTCGGCCATCGTCGCGATGACGGGCACCGGGGTCTCGGGGTCGAACTCGGTCGACGAGGCGCCCTCGAGGCCGGCGATGTTGCGCGCGTACTCGATCACCATGCACTGCAGGCCGAGGCAGAGGCCGAGCGTGGGGATCCCGTTCTCACGGGCGAAGCGCAGCGCGCCGAGCTTGCCCTCGATGCCGCGGATGCCGAAGCCGCCCGGCACGCAGATGCCGTGCACATCCCCGAGCGCCTCGAGCGCGCCCTCGGGCGTCTCGCAGTCGTCGGAGGGCACCCACTTGATGTTGACCTTCGTGGAGTGCGCGAAGCCGCCGGCGCGCAGCGCCTCGGTGACCGATAGGTAGGCATCGGGCAGGTCGATGTACTTGCCGACGAGCGCGAGCGTCACCTCGCCCCTCGGGTGGTGCACGGCGTCGAGCACGGGCTGCCAGCCCGTCCAGTCGACCGCGCGGGCGCGCTCGGCGAGGCCGAGGTCCTCGACGATGATGCGGTCGAGGCCCTGATCGCTGAGCAGGCGCGGCAGGTCGTAGATGCTGGGCACGTCGATCGCGTTGACGACGGCGTTCTCGTCGACGTCGCACATGAGGGCGATCTTGCGCAGGTTGTCGTCGGTGACGGGCCGGTCGCTGCGCAGCACGAGGGCGTCGGGCTGGATGCCGATCGAGCGGAGGGCCGCGACGGAGTGCTGGGTGGGCTTGGTCTTCTGCTCGCCCGACGCGCCCATGAACGGCACGAGCGAGACGTGCACGAAGAACACGTTCTTGCGGCCGAGCTCATGGCGCACCTGGCGGGCCGATTCGAGGAAGGGCTGCGACTCGATGTCGCCGACCGTGCCGCCGACCTCGGTGATGATCACGTCGGGCTGCGGGGTCTCGGAGGCCTGCAGCCGCATGCGGCGCTTGATCTCGTTGGTGATGTGCGGGATCACCTGCACCGTGTCGCCGAGGTACTCGCCGCGGCGCTCCTTCGCGATGACCGTCGAGTAGATCTGGCCCGTGGTGACGTTGGCGGCCTGCGACAGGTTGATGCCGAGGAAGCGCTCGTAGTGCCCGATGTCGAGGTCGGTCTCCGCGCCGTCGTCGGTCACGAAGACCTCGCCGTGCTGGAACGGGTTCATGGTGCCCGGATCGACGTTGAGGTACGGATCGAGCTTCTGCATGACCACGTGGAGACCGCGCGCGGTGAGCAGATTGCCCAGGCTCGCGGCGGTGAGGCCCTTGCCGAGAGAGGAGACGACGCCCCCCGTGACGAAGATGTGCTTGGTGACCGCCTGGCCCGCGCGCTGCTCTGTTCCCACGGGCTTCGATCCTATCAGGTGGGATCCTGTGCGGATAGGGCGGTTCGGGATCGGGCGGCGTCCCGCCTTCCCGTCGGCGCCGTCCGCGCCTCTTGCGGTCCACGCCCGGCGCCGTCGCCGCCCCGTGCCGTCGGCATGCCCTCCGCTGCCGTCGGCGCCGTCGGCCTGCCCCTGCGCCCGCCCGTTGCGCACCGCAGCAGATCCGCGTTCCTGAGGGCGTTCCGGCGCGGAGACCTCCTCCTCGACGCGAATCTCCTTCCCCGGGTGAAACCTCCGTCCCGTTCGTGCAGACCGGAAGCTCTAGGCTGGTGCCGGGGGGCCGAGAGCCCGGCGGCAGGAGAGGCAGACGGCAGGCAGACCGGCAGGCCCGGCGGCAGACGAGCCCGGTGACAGGCCGGGAGCTGAGCAGCGCAGGAACGGGAGGCGGAGATGGCGAGCACAGGTATCGCTGCGGCGGTCGAGGCGTCGGCCGCCGCGCAGGGGATCGCACTCGATCCCGAGCAGCGCGGCCTGCTCGGCGAGATCGCGGCGTTCCTGGAGGCCCGGCCCGGCAGTGCGACGACCGCGGGGTTCTACCTGCACGGGCCGGCGGGCCGCGGCAAGACCTGGCTCGTGTCCGAGATCTTCCGCGCCGCGCCAGTGCCAGAATCTCAGAAGCGCCGCGTGCACTTCCACACCTTCTTCCAGGGCGTGCAGCGGCGATTCGGTGCGCAGCTGAGCGCCAGGCGCGCGATCGACGAGACCGTCGAGGATCTGCTGAGCGGCGCCCGCCTGTTCTTCTTCGACGAGCTGCACGTGCACGACCCCGGCGGGGCGAGCCTCCTGAACCGCCTGCTCGACGAGCTGTCGCGCCGCGGCGTACCCGCGTTGTTCACCTCGAACTACGAGCCGGAGGGGCTGCTGCCGAACCCCGTCTACCATCACGTCTTCCTGCCGGGGATCCGCATCATCCGCGAGCGGTACGCGGTGCGCGCGCTCGACGGCGGCACGGACTACCGCAGATCAGCCGCGACGAGTCGCAGGTCGGGCTTCGGCTCCGGGCGCTGGATCCGCGCGATGGACGCCGATGCGATGCGCGACGCCGGGTTCGAGCCGCCGGCTCCCGGCGAGCGCACGACCGTGCTCCACGGGCATCGAGCGCTGCACGCGCTGGCGGTGCGCGGCGGCGAGATCTGGTTCGACTTCTCCGAGCTGCTCGAGTCGACCTCCATCGCCGAGGACTATCTCGATCTCGCCGCGACCTTCGACTCGTGGGTGCTCACCGGAGTGCCCCCGCTCTCCCGGGCGAGCCGGGAGGCCAGGCAGCGGTTCGTCTCCCTGCTCGACGTGCTGGTCGACGCCGATCTGCCGCTCACCGTGCTCGCCGAGACGGAGCGGACGGGGCTCGTCGACATCGAGGATCCGCCGGCCGACCTGTTCCGCGCCGAGAGCCGCCTGGCGCTGCTGCGCGGAGAGGGCGAGGCTGATCCCGAGCGGTGAGTCCTAGCGGAGCTCCTGCCGCGGCACCCACACCTGTTTGATGATCATCAGCACCATCGCGGTGACGGGGATGGAGATGAGGGCCCCCAGCAGGCCGAGGAGCGTGCCGCCCGCGAGGGCGCCGATCACCACGAGCGCTCCGGGCACCGACACCACCCGGTTCATGATGCGCGGGGTGAGCACGTACGACTCGATCTGCATGTATATCAGGTAGTAGACGGCCGCGATGATGGCGGTGGTGGGAGAGTTGAAGAGCGCGACCACCGAGACCAGCACCGTGGCGGCGACCGATCCGATGAGCGGGATGAGCGCCAGCAGGAAGACGCCGACCGCGACCAGTCCCGAGAACGGCACGCCCGCGATCGTCATCATGACGAAGCCGAGCACGGCGTTGATGAAGGCGAGCAGCACCATGCCGCTGACGTATCCGCCCACCGACTTGGTCACCTGCTCGGTGATGTCCATCACCTTGGCGCGGCCCGAGCGCGGCACGAGCGTGTAGAAGGCGCGCTTGATCACCCGGAGCGAGGCGAGGAAGTACAGGCTGAGGATCAGCACGATGAGCGCCGAGGTGAGACCGTTGGCGATGCCGATGCCGGCCTGCCACACCCCGCCGGCGAACTGCGCCCAGTTGCCCGGCTTGCTCACGAAGTCCTGACCGGTCTTGAGCAACCCTTCGAAGTCGATGAACTCGCCGTAGCGCTGCTGGATGTCGAGGAACCAGGGCTGATGGTTGAAGTCGCGGAAGAGCGACGGGGCGCTGCTCATCAGCAGCGAGATCTGGTTGGCGATCATCGGGATGATGATCGCCAGCAGGCCGCCGATGATCAGGACGAAGCCGCCGAACACGACGGCGATGCCGAGCGGGCGGTTCAGCCCCTTGCGCTCGAGCCAGCGCACCACCGGATCGAGTCCGAGGGCGACGAAGAGGGCTGCCGCCACGTACATGATGATGGTGCTGAGCTGGCCGACGATGGCGCCGAACATCACGGCGACGAGCACACCGATGGTGACCGTGAAGCCCAGCTGGAACGGGGATCGCACGACGAACTCCCGGGTCTGCGACCTCGCGCGCTCCTCCCGGGCGTCGACGGCGGCGTCGCGCGCGTCGCGGTACATCTCTCGCGTCTCGGCGTCCATCTGCTCGAGGTCGGCGTGCACCACGTCGGGGTGGGAGTCGAGATAGGCCGCCTTCGCCGCGGCGTCGTCGCGCGCGGTGGGCACCGCGGCACGCCTCTTGCGTGTGAACATCTTCGCCATGCGGCCGAGCGTAGCACCAGCCGGGGACATCGCCGATCTCGGTCGCGCGGCGCCGATCCCACCCGCGTCGCGGGGGATCCCGCTCAGTCGCCGAGCGCGAGCAGCTCGGCGGCGTGCTCGAGCGCGCTCTCGGAGTCGCTGAGACCCGACAGCAGCCGCGCCATCTCGGCCAGTCGCTCGTCGCCGTCGAGGCGGCGGCAGCTGCTCTCCGTGAAGCCGCCCGACGAGTCCTTCACGACCTGCAGGTGGTTGTTCGCGAACGCGGCCACCTGCGCCAGGTGCGTCACGACGATGACCTGCGAGGTGCGGGCGAGACGGGCGAGACGGCGGCCGATCTCGATCGCCGCGGCGCCGCCGATGCCGGCGTCGATCTCGTCGAACACGAACGTCGGCACGGGATCGGCGCCGGCGAGCACCACCTCGAGCGCCAGCATCACGCGCGACAGCTCGCCGCCTGACGCGCTCTTCGCGACCGGTCGCGGCGTCGCGCCCGGGTGCGGGCGCAGCAGCAGCTGCACCTCGTCGCCGCCAGACGATCCGAGTGCGTCGAGCGGGGCCACCCGCACCGCGAACTCGGCGTCGGGCAGCGCGAGCTGCCGCAGCTCCGCCGTGACCAGCTCCGACAGACGGGTCGCCGCCGCCCGCCGCAGCTCCGAGAGCCGCCCGGCCAGCTCGCCCTCGAGCGAGCTCGTGCGCTCGAGGCGGGCGGTCAGCTCGTCGATCAGCTCGTCATCGCCGTCGAGCTCGGTGAGACGGCGCGCGGCGACCGCCGCGTACTCGACCACCGTCGCGGAATCGGGGCCGTACGCCCGGAAGAGCGCGTTCAGCGCCGCGAGCCGCTCGTTGGCGCTCGCGAGCTCGCCCGGCCCCTCCTGGTCCAGGTCGGCCGCGTAGGCCGCGAGCTCCCTGGCCGCGTCGGCCACCTGGAAACTGACGCCCCGCAGTATCTCGAGCACCGCCGAGAGCCTGCGGTCGTGGTCCGAGACCCGCTCGACCTCGCGCACCGCCTCGTCGATCAACCCGGACGCGTCGCGCGCCATCGGATCGTCGGAGTCGCTCGAGAGCGCCTCGTGCGCCGTCGACGTCGCGGCCCGCAGCGCCTCGACGTTGCTCAGCAGGTCGATGCGCCGCGCGAGCTCGACCTCCTCGCCGGCCTGCGGATCCACCGCCGCGATCTCCTCGAGCTCGCCGCGCAGGCGCACGGCCTCAGAGGCGCGTTCGTCGCGGGCCGCCGTCAGCTCGGCCACCCGCGAGGCGAGCTCCTGCCGCTCGCGGTGCGCGGCGCGATACCCCGCGAGCGCCGAGGCGAGCTCCGCTCCCCCGAAGCGGTCGAGCGTCTCGCGCTGGGCCGCGGCCGACGTGAGCCGCAGCTGCTCGGACTGCCCGTGCACGGCGAACAGCCGCTCGGCCAGCCGGCCCAGCGAACCGACCGGGGCGCTCGCGCCGCCGACGCCGGCCCGGCTACGCCCCTCCGCGCTCACCGTGCGGCTCAGCACCAGCTCGCCGTCCTCGACGTCGCCTCCCAGCTCGTCGACGATCCGCGCCACCTCCGGATCGTCGGTGCGCACGATACCGCCGACCCGCGCCTGCGACGCGCCGTCGCGAACCGCACCGGCGTCGCTGCGCTCGCCCATGAGCAGGCCCAGCGCGCTCACCACCATGGTCTTGCCCGCGCCGGTCTCGCCGGTGATGGCGGTGAAACCGGGGCCGAGCAGCAGGGTGGCGTCGGCGATGACGCCGAGATCACGGATCCGGAGCTCCTCGATCACGCGACGCCCTCGCCCTCGGTGCGGGATCCGCGCCACCCCGAGACGGGCAGGTGGAACTTGCGCACCAGGCGGTCGGAGAACACGGCCGCGTTGAGCCGCGCCAGCCGCACCGAGTGCGCTGAGCGGCTCACCTCGACGACGGACCCCGCCGGCAGCTCCGTGCGCCGCCGGCCGTCGCACCACATGACCCCCGGACCGATGTTCTCGGGCAGGATGCGCACGCTGAGCACGGAGTCCGTGCCGGTGACCAGCGGCCGGTCGAACAGCGCGTGCGCCGCGATCGGCACCATCAGCATCGCCTGCACGGTGGGCCACACCACCGGCCCGCCCGCGGAGAAGGCGTAGGCCGTCGAGCCGGTGGGAGTGGCGAGCACCACCCCGTCGCAGGCGAAGGCGGAGACCGGCAGCCCGTCGACGCCGATCTCGACCTCGAGCATGCGGCGGCGCTTCTCGACGCTGGCCTCGTTGAGCGCCCAGGTGTCGGCGATGACCTCTCCGTTGCACGTGGCGCGCACGTCGACCGTCAGCCGCTCCTCGACCGTGTAGTCGCGCCGCAGCACGCGGTCGATGGTCGAGGCGAGGTCGTAGCTCTCCATCTCCGCGAGGAATCCGACGTGTCCGAGGTTGACCCCCACGATCGGGCACTCCGAGCCGCGCAGCAGCTCGGCCGCCCGCAGGATCGTGCCGTCGCCGCCGAGCACGATCGCGACCTCGAGGTCGTCGATGGACACGTCGCTGCCGAGCTGCGCGATCTGCTCGATCTCGATGTGGGGGGCGAACTCCTCGCGATCCTGCGCTTCGAGCACGGGGACCACCCCGGCCGCCTGCAGCGCGGACACCGCTTCGACAGTCGCCGAGACCGCCTCGCTGCGATGCGTGTGCGAGACGATGAGGAACCGCCTCGGTGCGTCGCGCTGCGCCGTGCTCATGCCGTTCCCTCCGTTCGTGCGCCGATTCGGGACGGACGCGCGGGCGCTCCGCAGAGCTGCGCGATCCGATCCTCCCATTCTGTCGGATCACCGCCCGCGGCGTGCGCCCGAGCCCGGCCGTCCCCGCGGTCGGCGAGCACGAGGTGCACCAGGAACTCGCGGTTGCCGCTGCCGCCCGCCACCGGCGACGCCTCGAGCCCGCGGGTCTCGAGGCCGCACCGGGCGGCCGCGTCCAGCACGGCGCGCACGGCTTCGGCCCACAGCTCAGGATCGGTCACCACCCCGTCGCGTACGCGACCCACCTCGAACTGCGGCTTGATCAGCAGCACCAGATCGGCGCCCGGGGCCGCGCACCGCGCGATGGCCGGCAGCACGAGCGTCAGGGAGATGAACGACAGGTCGGCCACGACGAGGCCGGGAGGCTCCGCGATCCCGGTGCCCGCGGCGAGGCCCTCGCGAGTCAGCTCGCGGGCGTTGCACCCCTCGACCAGCCGCACCCTGGGGTCTCCCCGCAGCTCGGGCACCAGCTGATCGTGGCCCACGTCGATCGCCTGCACCGTGGTCGCCCCGCGCTCGAGCAGCACCTGCGTGAAGCCTCCGGTCGACGCTCCGAGGTCGAGTGCCGCGCGCCCTCCCGCCGAGACGCCGAAGCGGTCGAGGCCCGCGATGAGCTTGTGCGCGGCCCGGCTCACGTAGTGATCGGCTCCGGTCACCGCGATGCGGGATCCCCGTTCCACGCGCGCCCCGGCCTTCGCCGCGGCGGCGCCGTCGAGCAGCACGCTCCCCTCCGCGATGAGCTCCGCGGCGCGGCTGCGGGATCGGGCCAGGCCCAGCTGCGGCAGCGCGCGGTCGAGGCGGTCGGGCTCCCCCTCCCAGACGGCCTCAGGAACCACCGTGATCGCCCCGCTGCAGTTCGGCCAGCAGCTCGTCGTGCAGCTGCTCGAAGCCGGCGGCGCGCTGCGGCAGCGGCTGCGCCTCGATGAGCTCGATGCGCCCGAGCAGCCCGCCCTCGTCGTGCGCTCCGCGCGGCACGAGACCGGGCACGGCCGCGGGCGCAGCTGCCTGCGCCGTGCCCGACGCG
>JASGDX010000373.1:0-4223 GCA_047606985.1 Leucobacter sp.
ACAGCCCGGCGACGGCCAGGCCCGCGAGCGCGGCCGCGACCGCCGGCACCGCGAGCGCGACGCTCCAGGACGCGCGCCGCAGCCCCTGCCTGCGCACGAACAGCAGGCCGAGCACCACCGCGAGGAGCACCACGAGCGCCGGAGCCAGGCCCCCGAACGAGCCCCAGCCCTGCGGAATCGCCCCGAAGATCGGCAGCGCGGGCAGCGGCCCGAGCAGGGTTTCGAACGGCGTCACCGAGCTGCCCGCGCCCACCGCGAAGCCGGCGCCCGTGAGCCAGGCGCCGCCCCAGAGCAGCACGACCGGGAGCAGGGCGAGCTGCGCGAGGAACAGCAGCGCCGACCCGAGCGGATCGAGCTGCAGGCTCTGCGAGAGCCCGATGACCCGCGGGTAGCCGACCACGAGCGCGGCGGCGAGTGCCAGGCCGGCGAGACCGATGAACGCCGCGAGCATCGCAGCCGCGAGGCGCAGCGCCTGCCCGGCGCGGACGGGGAGGGCCGCCGCCCCGCGAATGCCGAGGTACTCGATCCCGCGCTGCACAGCGCGCATCGCGGAAGCCCACCACCGATGCTCGTCCCGCGCCGCCCGCACCGCGAAGGCGGCGGCCGAAGCGAGGCCGTAGCACGCGGCGGGCACGAGCACCGCCAGGGCCTCCGGCCACGTCGTCCCGGGCGATGCGGCTCTCGACACGGCCCAGGCGCTCGCGCCGAAGCCCAGCGTCCCGCCCAGCACCCCCGCAGCGCCGGTGCCGCCGCGGCCGCCGAAGCGCCATCCGGCGCGCAAGGCGAACAGCACCGTGATCAGGGTGATCCCGAGCGGCGCGAGCGACAACGCGAACGCGAGCTCCTCAGGAGGCTGCCCGAGCGCCAGCGCCGTCTCGGGGCTGAGCGTCAGACTGAGCGGCACCCAGTGGGCGAGCAGCCAGGTGCCGCCGATGGCGGACAGCACGGTCGCCGGCTCGGCCGCCAGGTCGAACGAGACCGCCCACAGCAGCAGCACGGGCGCTGCGATCACCGCGAGCCCGGCGAGCGCCACCGCCACCGCCTCGATCGCGGCGATCACCGCCGTCACAAAGGATCTCATCGCCCAGAAGCTTACTCTGCGGCGATCCGAGTCGCCCGGGTCACCAGGCGGCTGCGACGGCGCGGTGCGTCTCGAAGAGCGGGATCGCGGCGCCCTCCGGCGCGCGGCCGAAACCGCACTCGGTGGCGACGCCGAAGGGGCGCGAAACGTGCCGCACGGCGGCCTCGATGCGGCGCTCGGCGCCCTCTACCCCGTCCTCGCGGTGCACGAGGCCGAGGTAGAGCTCGGTCCCCTCGGAGAGCTCGAGGCCCTCGAGCGGAGCGAAGTAGGCGTCGTCGTCGCGCTCGATCGGCACTGGCAGGTGCAGCCAGGTGAGGGGGCGCCGCGCGGCGGCCGTCACGAGACCGGCGAAGCGCACCAGCTTGGCGGTGTCGGACGGCTCGACGAAGTGCTTCTCGGCCACGTCGCCGTAGCAGAGGTGCACGCCGACCTCGACGTCGACAGGCACCCGGTCGATCTGGCGGGCGAGCCGCTCGCTCGTGCCCGCCCACACGTCGTCGAACCACTCGTAGCGCTCGCCCGTGTAGCCGGTCAACTCCTCGAGCATCGCGAACTCGAGCGCGGCGTCCCACTGGATCGCCAGCTCGTCGTGCGGGATCGACGCGAGGATGCGGCCGAGCTCGGCGGCGAGCGCGGCCTCGTAGACCGGCTCGAACGCCGCGCGATCCTTCGCCGCGACGAAGCTGCCGACGACGCCGACCGGGGTGGGCAGCGAGACCTGGAAGCGCGTGCCGGCCGGGATGACGCCCTCGCGCTTCAGGCGCGAGAACGTCCGCCACGACTCGAGCGCGGCGTCGGCGTAGCCGAGCGGCGGCAGCTCGAGATCCTCGGCGCGCACGCCGTCGGCGATGCGCACCGGGCGCATGTCGAGGGTGCGCAGCGGGATCGGCGTGTCGCCCACGCGCTCGATGCCGTCCGCCTGCCCCAGACGGTCGGCCTGGAAGACGATCCAGTGGAAGCGCTCGCCCACCTCCCCGTCGGGGATGCGCTTGAGCCTGTCGCCGAGGTGCTCTGCCGCCGTGCGCATGGTGGTCTCGGCATCGTCGAAGTTGATGCTGCCGACGAGATGGGCTCCCTGGGGTCGTGTCATGCTCCCATTCTAGATTCGCGCGGGGCGCCGGGATCACGCTGCCCGCGATGGGGATCGGGTCGAATCGCGGGAAACAGGCTCTGTTCCCGCGATCCGGGACGTTCTTCGCACCCTGCGCCGGCATGGGTGGCCGCCTGATCCTCACCCGGATCGAGAAGGACGCGAGGACCGCGCCAGCGCCGCCGCGTGGGTGCGGCTCTCCGCGCCCAGCTTGACGAGCACGCTCGAGACGTGGGTCTTCACCGTCGCGACCGAGATGCCGAGGCGGCTCGCGATCCTCGCGTTCGACAGCCCCTCTCCGAGCGCCGCGAGCACCTCGCGCTCCCGCGAGGTCAGCTGCTCGAAGCCCCGGGGCTCGCCCGCCCCGCCGGTCTCCTCAGCCTCCCTGCGGGCAGCGGCGGCGATGGCCGCGAGCGCACCGCGCGTCACCCGCGGGTCGAGCACGCCCTCGCCCGCCGCCACGCTCCGCACCGCGTCCACGAGCGGCGTCGCCTCGGTCGTCTTGAGCAGGAACCCGGATGCCCCGGCCCGAATCGCCTCGAGCACCAGCTCGTCCTCGTCGAAGCTCGTCAGCACGAGCACCTCCGAGGCGCCCGCCGCCACGATCTCCCGCGTCGCCTCCACCCCGTCGATCCCCGGCATGCGCAGGTCCATCAGCACGACGTCCGGGCGCAGCGCCGCGGCGTTGCGGATCGCGCTCGCGCCGTCGGCGGCCTCGCCCACCACCTCGACGCCGCGCGCCTCGAGGAGCATCCGCAGCCCCTCCCGGATCATGCCGTGATCGTCGACGAGCAGCACCCGGATCGCGGTCCCCGCTCCCTCGCTCACGATGCGTCCCCCGTCGGCAGCGCCGCCCGCACCGCCCATACGCCGTCGGCCTCCCATCCGGCCGAGAGCTCGCCGCCGAGCGAGCGGACCCGCTCGGCGAGCAGCTGGAGACCCATGCCGCTGCCCTCCAATGCCGGGCGGCCCAGGGACGCCCCTCCGACGGAGACCACCGCCACGCGCACCTCGCCGGGCGCCTCGCCGACCCTGACCTCGACCGTCGAGCCGGAGGCGTGGCGCACGCCGTTCGCCAGCGCCTCCTGCACCACCCGGCCGACGGCCTGGTCGATCGGCGCGGGCAGACGGCGGTCGACCTCGTCGACGAGGCTCGCGCCGACCCCCGAATCGTTCGCCGCGGCGACGAGCTCGGGCAGCCGATCCCGCCCGGGAGGCACCTCGAACTCCCGCTCCCCCGATCGCAGCACCCGGATCATCGAGCGCAGCGCAGCGTGCGCCTCGAGGCTCGAATCGCGCACCGCCCGCAGCGCGCGCTGCTCAGGGGTGCGGTCGCCCCGCGATCCCGCCGCATCGAGCGCCGCCTCGCTGCGGATCGCCACCGCCGAGATGTGACCCGCGACGACGTCGTGCAGCTCGCGCGCCATGCGATCGCGCTCGCTCTGCACCGCAGCCTCGCGGTCGAGCGCCGCGAGGCGCTCCGCGTCCTCAGAGCGCTGCCGGTACAGCTCCACCAGCTCGCGCGACTGCGCGATCGAGTTGGCGTACCAGTACGAGAAGCCCAGCAGGGCGCCGAACTGCAGTGCGATCATCACGGCGACGCGCAGATCCCCCGAGAACAGCAGCGCCGCGATCACGACCGCCGCCGTCAGTGCGACGACGCCTCCGAGCGCGCGCCTGCGCCGCTCTGGGCTCAGCGCGAGCAGCTGCGCGTGCAGCAGCTCGAGCACGGCCAGCAGCGGCACGAGGCCGCCCACCGTGAGCAGGTCGACGGCGAAGATCGCGACGGCGCAGGCGAGCCCCGTCGCCGGCGCGCGCCGCTTCAGGAGCACGACGGCGCAGGCCGGCACCGCGGTCATGAGCGTGAACCAGGGCGACACCCGCTGCGGCAGCCGGGAGAACGAGTCCCAGAGCCCCGACCAGCCGAGCGCCGCGAGCACGATCGCGATGAGCAGGTAGGTGAGCGCGACGGCCCAGGGTCTGGCGAGCGCCGCTCCCAGGGGGCCGGCGCCCGCGCCCGGCTGGGCGTCCGGCGCGGCGCCCGCGGGGCCT
>JASGDX010000374.1:0-4250 GCA_047606985.1 Leucobacter sp.
CTCAGCGGCGCCTTCCTGCAGACCTTCGCGAACACGCTCCAGATCGCCATCATCGGTACGGTCATCTGCCTGCTGATCGCCGTGCCGTTCTCGTACTGGCTCGCGGTCAAGGTGACGGCCAGGTGGCGCTACGTCGTGCTCGCCCTGGTGCTCGTGCCGTACTGGACGAACTTCCTCATCCGCACCATCGGCTGGCAGATCCTCCTCGCCCCCGAGGGGCCGGTGACGCTGCTGCTGCGCCAAGCCGGCCTCGTCGACACCGCCTTCTCCATGCTGTACACGAAGGGGGCCGTGCAGCTCGGCGTGGTCTACAACTACCTGCCGCTCATGATCCTGCCCATCTTCGTCGCGATGGAGCGGCTCACGCCGGCGCTGCGCGAGGCGAGCAAGGACCTGGGCGCCGGGCGCTGGGGCACCTTCCGCCAGGTGACGCTGCCGCTCGCGGCACCCGGGATCGTGGCGGGCGTGCTGCTCGTGTTCATCCCGCTGATGGGCGACTACATCACCGCGCAGGTGCTCGGCGGAGCCAAGGGCAACATGGTGGGGCAGATGATCGCCGGCCAGTTCCAGCAGGGCCAGAACTGGGCGCTCGGGTCGGCCATGTCGGTGACGCTGATCCTGACCACCCTGCTCACGATCCTGCTCGTCGGGATCGTCGGCGCCGCGTGCGGCGCAATGCTCCGCGCGCACCGCCGGCTGCCGATCGAACAGGGGCCGGCTCGCCCCGCCCGCACCGGAACGGAGGCATCGGCATGACCTCGACCACTCGCCGGACGAACGGCAGCGGGGCCGATACGACGCTGCGCGTCAGCGGCGCCGATACGACGCTGCGCGTCTTTGGCATCCTGGTGCTGCTCTTCCTGTTCGCGCCGCTGATCGTGATCTTCGTGTACTCCTTCAACACGGGGCGCCTGCTCGGGGCCTGGGAGGGATTCGGCTTCACCGCCTACGAGACCGCGTTCCGCACGCCCGAGATCCTGAACGCCGTCGGCGTCTCGCTGCGCTCGAGCGTGGTCGCCACCGTCTTCTCGACGCTGCTCGGCTCGACGCTGGGCGTGGCGATCGGCCTGCGCTCGGGCGCCTTCATCTCGACGATCGTCGGTGTGCTGGGGCTGGTGCTCGTGACGCCGGAGATCGTGCAGGCGGTGTCGCTCATGCCGTGGCTGACCTCGCTCAGCGTGGACTGGGGGCTCGCACTCTTCAACGACGGCATCCTGCGACTGGCCATCGGCCACTCGCTCTTCGCCACAGCGGTCGTCTCGTTCCTGGTGCGCGGCCGGGTGCGGGCGCTCGATCCCGCGCTCACCGAGGCCGCAGAGGATCTCTACGCGTCGCGCTGGAACAGCTTCCGCCAGATCCTGCTGCCGCAGCTCGCGCCGGCCATCGGCGCGGGGGCGCTCATGGCCTTCACCCTCAGCCTCGACAACACCATCATCTCCGCGTTCGTGCAGGCGACGGGCAACACCCCCTGGCCGGTGTACGTGCTGAGCTCGCTGCGCTCGGGGCTGCGGCCCGAGCTCGCGGCGATGGCCGCCGTGATGCTGGTCGCCACCCTCGCGCTGCTCGCGCTCGCCGCCGTCATCCTCGGCCGGGGCGGATCGGCCGCGAGCACCGCACGCGCGCTGGTCGGATCGGAATGACGCTCTCGGGAAGGAGACCGGCATGACCTCGACGCTCACCCTGGTCGACTGCACGCTCCCGCTCACCGACGGCGGACGGGGGCGCTACGCCGTGCGCATCGCGGACGATCGCATCGCAGAGGTGATCCCGATGGCGGAGCTGCGGAGCGCTCCGGGCGAGGTCTTCGACGCCGCCGGGCGGAGCGTGCTGCCGGGCTTCACCGACGCCCACGTGCACCTCGTGGAGTCGGGCATCGAGCTGGCCCGCTGCGACCTCTCGTCGAGCACGTCGCGCGCGCACGCGCTGCGGCTCGTCGAGGCCTACTGCGCGCGGTCGGCCGGTGAGCCGTGGATCGTCGGCCGAGGCTGGTCGCTCGACCACTTCTCCGACACCGGCACGATGCTCGCCGAGCTGGACCGGCTGACGGGGGAGCGGCCGGCCTACCTCTCCAACAAGGACGGCCACAGCGCCTGGGTGAACTCGGCCGCGCTGCGCCTCGCCGGGATCGCGGCCGGTACGCCGGACCCCGCGGGCGGGCGCATCGAGCGCGGCGCCGACGGCGAGCCGATCGGCCTGCTGCACGAGGGCGCGATGCTGCTCGTCGCCGATCTCATCCCGCCGCTCGACGACGAGACCCGCTTCCGGGGGCTGCTCGCCGGGCAGCGCCACTTCTTCTCGCTCGGCATCACGGGCTGGCAGGAGGCGATCGTCGGAGACTTCGTGCCGACCACCGACGTGGAGCGCTGCTATCGGCGCGCCATCGACTCCGGCGCGCTGCTCGGTCAGGTGACCGGGAACCTCTGGCTGCCGCGCGCCGACCCCGCGGGCGCGGTCGAGCAGCTGATCGAGCGCCGCGCGGCGTTCGCCGACGACGAGCGGTTCCGCGCGAGCGGCGTGAAGATCATGTACGACGGCGTCTGCGAGACGCTGACGGGCGCGGTGTCGATCCCGTATCTCGATGGGGCAGCGGAGCCCAACCGCGGCATCACCTTCTTCGATCCGGAGGAGCTGGCGCCGGTGGTGACGGCGCTCGATCGCGCCGGCTTCGACCTGCACGCGCACGTGATCGGGGATCGCGCGACCGATGAGATGCTCGGCATGCTCGAGGCCGCGGTCGCGGGCTCGCCGGTTCGGGATCGGCGGCACCAGCTGGCGCACCTGCAGGTGCTGCGACCAGACCTCATCGACCGCATGGCGCGCGCCGGGGCGATCGCCAACCTCCAGCCGTACTGGGCGCAGGCCGACGCCCAGATGACCGAGATGACGCTGCCCTTCCTCGACCCGTCCTTGCATACCCATCAGTACGCGTTCCGCTCGCTCGAGCGGGCGGGGATCCCACTGGCCTTCGGCTCCGACTGGCCCGTGACCACCCCCGATCCCTTCGCCTGGATCCATGTCGCGGTGAATCGGAGCTACCCGGGAGACTCCACCGGCTCGTTCCTGCCCCACGAGGCGCTGTCGCGCGACAGCGCGCTGCGGGCGGCGACGAGCGGATCGGCCTTCGCGGTGCGCCAGGAGGGCATGCGGGGCGCCATCGAGCCCGGCCTGCTCGCCGACCTGGCGGTGCTCGACGCCGATCTGGGAGAGGTGGGCGACGGCGATCTCCACGCGGTGCGGGTCGACGCGACCTTCGCGCGCGGGTCGCTCGTCTTCGAGCGGGAGCAGTCCGCTCAGGCGTCGGCGCCCGAGCGCGACCGGAGCTGAGCAGGCTCGTCGGGCACGGGCAGGATCGCGGGCCTGGGGAGTTGCGACCAGGTCTGCGAGACCTCCGCCGCCGTGCGGCGCATGATCCGGTCCATCGCGGCGTAGGCCTCGCCGGGATCTCGGGCCCAGATCGACTCGGCCACCCGCAGATGCAGGGCCAGGGCGTCCTCGTGGGGGTGATGCGGCATCAGGCCCTGCACGGTGCGGGCGGTGAGCACCTCGGCGACCATGCGGTCGAGCTGCGCCATCATCTCGTTGCCGCTCGCCGCGAGCACGAAGCGGTGGAACGCGATGTCGAGCTCGAGGAACCGGGCGAGATCGCCTGCCCGTCCGATGTCCCGCATCTCGACGGCGAGGTCGAGCAGCCGGGCCGCGTCGCGGTCGTCGCGGTGCAGCGCCGCGAGCTCGGCGGCCTTCGGCTCGAACGCCGACCGCAGCTCGGTCATCGAGCGCAGCTGTCCGCCCGACGAGCCGGCGGAGAGGCGCCACCTGATCACCAGCGGATCGAAGAGGTTCCAGCGCTCGGGCGGCAGCACGCTGATGCCGACGCGCTTCGTGGCCGCGACCAGGCCCATCGCCTGGAGCACCCGCACGGCCTCGCGCACCACAGGTCGCGACACTCCCTGCTCCTGCGCCAGGCGTTCGGCATGCAGCACCGTACCCGGCGGGAGATCGCCTCCCACGATGCGAGTGCCCAACCGCTGCAGGAGCTGATCGTGCAGAGTTGAAGCCATGGCCTCATCGTAGTCCGTTCCGCCGATCGCGCCCTCGCCGCGGCGCCCCTGTCGGTGGGAAGCCGTAGGCTGGAGCCATGAACGATCGAGAGGCGCCGCAGAACCCGGGCGGGGCCGTCCCCGCCGCAGCCGCGTCGGGCACGGCGCAGGCAGCTGCGCCCGCGGCCGTGCCCGGTCTCGTGCCGCGCGGAG
>JASGDX010000375.1:0-3352 GCA_047606985.1 Leucobacter sp.
CGGAGCTCGAGGAGCGGGGGATCGGCTTCACGGTGGTGTCGGGCGACATGATCGAGGGCACCGTGACGGCGACGCTGCTCAACCGCCTCAACCCGGGCGCCATCGAGGAGCGCAGGGAGCGGGCGGGCAGGCTGTACAACGTCTCGGAGTTCGCCGCCGAGGTGGCGCGCGCCGCCGTCGACCCGGTGCCGGCCGACCATACTCGTCTGGTGGGTGATACCTCCAGCTTCAACGGGGAGGGTTGAGCGGGTCCCGGAGCAGATGCGCGTCCGGTAGTTGAACAGGCCTCGGGGCCTGTTCCGACTATCGGACGTCGTGTTTTCGGCCCCGAATCACTCCTTCGGGACCGCAGTGTTTCGATCGTGTTACAGCGCTTCGCGCTCTGCGGCGAAGCTCCCGCCATTCCGCATGATATTCGGCGGAAATGCGCGTGTTTCCGAACCTGTTGTAGAAACTACGATTACCGATTCGTTTCGCCGAAGAAACGAGTGGTAAATTAGATACTCCAGCCACCGCGCTTCACAGTGACGTCGTCGGTTCCGATGTCTCCGAGCGTGGCACCACCCGGGCCGTCGACGTCCCGCAGACAGAGAGGACGTCGATGAGCGTACGCCCAGCGAGCACGAGCACCAGCCCCGCGGCCTTCCCCGCTCCCGTCGGCCTGTACGACCCGGCCGACGAGCGCGATGCCTGCGGGCTCGCCTCGGTCGTGTCCTTGACCGGCGACGCGAGCCACGGGATCGTCGCCCTCGCGCTCGAGGCGCTCGAGCACCTCGAGCACCGCGGCGCGGTCGGCTCGGACGCGGGCACGGGCGACGGCGCGGGCATCCTGAGCGACATCCCCGACGCGCTCATCCGCGAGTCGCTCGCCGAGATCGACGCCTCGCTGCGCCTCCCCGAGCCCGGCGGCTACGCGGCCGGCCTCGCGTTCCTGCCGATGGCCAGCACCGAGCGCGCGGCGGTGCGCTACCGGATCGGCGCCATCGCGGCGGAGGAGGGGCTCGCGGTGCTCGCATGGCGACCGGTCTCGGTGCGCCCCGAGGTGCTCGGCGAGGGCGCACGCGAGGCGAGCCCCGCCATCGAGCAGCTGATCCTCGTCCCGGCGGCAGGCCGGGCTTTCGACGCCGACCAGCTCGAGCGCCGGGCGTTCCGCACCCGCAAGCGCGTGCAGCACGAGACGGGGTGCTACCTGCCGTCGCTGAGCGCGCGCACCATCGTCTACAAGGGCATGGTGACGACGCTGCAGCTGCCGGGCTTCTACCCCGAGCTGTCCGACGAGCGCTTCGCCAGCCGCTTCGCGATCGTGCACTCCCGCTACTCCACCAACACCTTCCCCTCCTGGCACCTGGCGCAGCCGCTGCGCCTGGTCGCGCACAACGGCGAGATCAACACCGTGCGCGGCAACCGCAACTGGATGCGCGCCCGTCAGGCGCAGCTCGCCTCCGAGGCGCTCGGCGACATCCGGCCGCTGCTGCCGATCTGCTCGGAGGGCGGCAGCGACTCGGCCAGCTTCGACGAGGTGCTCGAGCTGCTCGTCATGGCCGGGCGCTCGCTCCCGCACGCCCTCGCGATGATGGTGCCCGAGGCCTGGGAGTCGGAGACCGGTCTGCATCCCGATCTCGTGAGCTTCCTCGAGTACCACTCCCTCGTCATGGAGCCGTGGGACGGGCCCGCGGCCATGATCGCCACCGACGGCAAGCAGCTCGTCGCGACCCTCGACCGCAACGGCCTGCGGCCAGGCCGATACCTCGTCACCGACGACGGCCTCATGGTCATCGCCAGCGAGACCGGCGTGCTCGACATCGCGCCCGAGCGCGTCGTGCGCCGCGGGCGCCTCCAGCCCGGCCGCATGCTCGCCGTCGATCTCGCAACGGGCGGGATTCGCGACGACGAGGCCGTGAAGGCCGAGCTGGCGGGTCTCGCGCCGTGGGGGGAGTGGCTCGAGGAGGGACTGATCCGGCTCTCCGAGCAGCCCGAGCGCGAGCATCTCGTACACCCGCCGGCATCGATCACGCGACGCCAGCGCACCTTCGGCTACACGGAGGAGGAGTTGCGCCTGCTGCTCACCCCGATGGCGCGCGACGGCATCGAGCCCCTCGCAGCCATGGGCACCGACACCCCCATCGCTGCGCTGTCGACCAGGCCCCGCCTCATCTTCGACTACTTCGTGCAGCAGTTCGCGCAGGTCACCAACCCGCCGCTCGACGCCCTCCGCGAGGAGCTCGTGACCAGCCTCGTCACCAGCATCGGCCCGCAGGAGAACCTGCTCACCCAGTCCGTGGACCACGCGCGCCAGGTGATCCTCGACTTCCCGGTGATCGACAACGACGCGCTGGCGCGCATCCAGCACTTCGGCGACGATCCCGAGCGCGAGCGGGCGGTGACGATCCGGGGTCTCTACCCGGTCGACTACGACGCGAAGGGGCTCGCCGACCGGCTCGAGGCCATGTGCCTGGAGGCCAGCGCGGCCATCGAGGCGGGCGCGGAGTTCATCATCCTCTCCGACCGCGACACCAACAAGGACCTCGCGCCGGTGCCCTCGCTGCTGGCCGTCTCCGCCGTGCACCACCACCTGATCCGCGAGGGGCAGCGCATGCGCGTCGCCCTCATCGCCGAGGCGGGAGACGTGCGCGAGGTGCACCACGTCGCCGCGCTCATCGGCTACGGCGCCGCAGCGGTGAACCCGTACCTGGCCATGGAGTCGGTCGGCCTGCTGGTGCGCAACGGCTCCATCTCGGGCGTCACCGAGGAGGAGGCGAGCGCGAGGCTCATCAAGGCGCTCGGCAAGGGCATGCTCAAGGTGATGAGCAAGATGGGCATCTCGACCGTCGCCTCCTACTGCGGCGCGCAGACCTTCGAGGCCATCGGCCTGGCGCAGAGCGTGGTCGACCGCTACTTCACGGGCACCGCGTCGAAGCTCGGAGGCGTCGGCCTCGACGTCATCGCCGCCGAGGTCGCGGCGCGCCACCGCGCCGCCTACCCCGACGACCCGGCCGCGCTCGCGCACAAGTACCTCGAGACGGGCGGCGAGTACCGCTGGCGCCGGGGTGAGGAGCCCCATCTCTTCGATCCCGAGACCATCTACAAGCTGCAGCACGCCACCCGCACCGGCCGCCGCGAGATCTTCTCCGAGTACACCCGCCGCGTCAACGAGCAGCAGGAGCGGCTCATGACGCTGCGCGGGCTGTTCAAGTTCGTCCCGCAGCGCCCGCCCGTGCCGCTCGGCGAGGTCGAGCCGGTGAGCGAGATCGTGAAGCGCTTCGCCACGGGCGCCATGAGCTATGGATCGATCTCACCCGAGGCGCACCAGACGCTCGCCATCGCCATGAACAAGCTCGGCGGCAAGTCGAAC
>JASGDX010000376.1:0-7091 GCA_047606985.1 Leucobacter sp.
CTCGGGGCCGGGGTCGGGCGGTGCGGGCATGGGTGCGGGCGCGGGTCCGGGGCTGGGCGATGCGGGCCTGGGGCTGGGCGATGCGGGCCTCGGGTCGGGCGGTGCGGGTCCAGGTGAGGGCGGCGCGAGTTCGGGGCCGGGAGATGCGGGCATGGGTGCGGGCGCGGGTCCGGGGCCGGGCGCTGCGGGCCTGGGGCCCGGCGCTGCGGGCCTCGGGCAGGGAGATGCCGACCTCGGGCAGGGAGATGCCGGTCTCGGGTGCGGCGATGCCGGTTCGGGATCGCGCGGCGCCCCCGGATCCCGAACCGCCGTCGGCGCGGCCCCCGCGCATCCGGCCGCCGCGGGCGCCGATCCCGCACCCCCTGTCGCCACCACCCTCCCCGTCCCCACTCGCCCTGCGCCCCGCCCCGCCCGCAGCCCCCAGGAGTACCGCATCGACCTCGAGCGCCTCCGCTTCTCCTCGTATTTCGCGCGGCTCTCGGACGTGACGCAGGTGGTGCCGCAGTCGGGCGTCGGGCCCGTGATGCACAACCGCCTCACGCACTCGCTGAAAGTGAGCGCGGTGGCGCGGGTGATCGCCGCGCAGCTCGCCGGCCACGAGGCGCGGCACGCGGCGTTCGAGCGGGGCGAGCGGCCGGAGGGCGACGCGATCGGGGCCGTCGTGGCGAGGCTCGGCGGCTGCGACACGATCGTCGCGCAGGCCGCAGCGCACGCCCACGACCTGGGGCATCCGCCCTTCGGGCACCTGGGAGAGCGGGTGCTCGATCGCGTGGCGCGCGAGCGGCTCGGCCTCGCCGAGGGCTTCGAGGGCAACGCGCAGACCTTCCGCATCGTGACGCAGCTCGACACGCTCGGGCGCGACTTCCCGGGGCTCAACCTCACGGCGGCGACGCGCGCCGCGATCCTCAAGTACCCCTGGACGCGCGCGGAGTGGATCGGCGTCACCGCGGAGCAGGTACCGGCCTCCGAGCGCCCGCGCGGCGTCGGCGACGACGCGGCCGAGGGTGCCGAGAAGTTCTCGGCCTACGCGCTCGACGCGGCCGAGATGGAGCAGGCGCTCGCCGCGTTCCCGCGCATCGGCGGGGGCATGCAGACGGTGGAGTGCGCCGTCATGGACCTCGCCGACGACATCGCGTACGCGGTGCACGACCTCGACGACTTCGCCCGCGCCGGAGTGCTGCAGCGCGCGGCCGTGTCCGGCGAGTTCAGCGCCTGGCTGGCGCACGCGTCGGCGCTCGCCGCCGAGCCGCTCGCCGAGCTGCGGGCCTCGTGGCGCGCGCCCGGCCGCTCGCTCGAGCTGCTGTGGCGGCGCCTGAACGGCAAGGACGGGTGGATCGCCGACCGCGACGCGTTCGCAGCGGCGGTGCTCCGGGTGAGCGAGGAGGTGGGCGAGTCGCTGCTCGCGACCCCCTACGACGGCGGGATCGACAGCGAGCGCGCGGTGTCGAGCTTCACGCGGCGCTGGATCGAGCACCTGCGCACCTCGGTGGTGGTCGAGGAGCGCCCGCACGTTCGCAGCGGGCACGTGCGACTCGACCGCCAGGCGTGGCACGAGGTGATGGTGCTGAAGTTCGTGCACGCGCACTTCGTGCTGGAGCGCCCCGAGCTGGGCCAGACGCAGCGCGGGCAGGCCCGGGTGGTGCGCGATCTGGCGCTCGGCTTCGACGAGTGGCTGAGCGATCCCGTCGACTCCGGGCGCGCGCCGCGGCGGCTGCTGGAGTGGGTCGACGAGGCGACGGAGGCCGGCTTCGCGCTGCGGCGGGATCGCCCGGAGTCGATGATCGGCGACACGAGCGATGCTGGTCTGCGCAGGCAGGGCCGGACCCGGGCGATCCTCGACTACGTCGCCTCGCTGAGCGATCAGCAGGCGGTGACGACGCATCGGGATCTGACGGGCGCCCCGGGTGGCTGAGCGGCCCGGTCTGGAACCCGGCCGTCGAGCGGCCCGGTCTGGAAATTGTGGGGAGTGGGAGCAGGTGGGGCGGGTCGAGGCGAGGCCGGGTCGGGGCGAAGGGGCCCGGTGCGGCGGTGCGAAGCGGTACCGTAGGGGGATGGGCGAGCGGGTGCGGGATCGGGAGCGGTTGATCGACGAGCTGATCGTGGTGGGCCGGGACGCCGTGCGGCGCGGCCTGGTGCTCGCGAGCGCCGGGAACCTCTCCGCCAGGGTCTCCGACGACGAGTTCGTCGTCACGGGGTCCGGCACCTGGCTCGACCGACTCACGCCCGAGGACTTCGCGCTGCTGACGCTGTCCGACGAGGAGCGCGGCGATCCCGAACCCGGGGGGATCAGGCCGTCGAGCGAGTGGAAGCTGCACCACCGCGCGTATCGCGCGCGCCCCGACGCCGAGTGCGTGCTGCACCTCCACCCGCGCACGGCGGTCATGCTCGCCAGCCTCGGGAAGCCGATCCGGCTGCTGACCCTCGACCACGCCTACTATCTGGGCCCTGTCGGCGTCACGCCGTTCCACCACAACGGCACCGATGCGCTCGCGGACACGGCCGCGGAGCAGCTGCGCGAGCACGACTGCGTGGTCATGCGCCATCACGGCTGCTCGGTGGTGGCCGACTCGGTCGACATGGCCTATCGGCGCGCGCTCAATCTCGAGGACGCCGCCCAGGCGACGCTGCTCGCCCTGCAACTCGGCGACACCGGGACCGTCTTCCCCGAGGACGACGCCCGCCACGCGTAGACCGCGCTGCAGAGCATCGCCGGTCGCGCCGCGGGTTCTCGCCGGTCGCGCCGGCCGCGGTCGTTCCATACCGGCCGGAAGGGTGGTATTCGGGGGCGCGAAGGGTGGTTGATCGCCGCTTTCGGGCCAGAGCCGATGGATCGCGACCTACAGTCGTAACCGGCTATCTGAACGGCGGGAGCCGTTCCGATGCCGCGGCAGCGGGGGAGGCTTCCCCTTTCATCCTCGCCGACCCCGTACCGGGGTGGGAGCCGAGATGTCCACTGAACGCTCGGCTCCTGCTCGGCAGCCCGTCCGAGTCGGCTCCGCAGAGGTCCGTCACTGCGCGGATCCCTGCGCATCTCGGGCTTGCCGTAGATCAGTGAGGAGGAACCATGCGAATCATCGGACGGGCTGGACTCCTGCGATCATCGCTCGTCGTCGGCGTCCTCTCGGCGTTGATCCCCATCGCGATCGAGGCTGCCACGCGCACCGCATTCGTCTCGACGGGCCGGGCTGACGGAGCCGAGGAATCAGCCCCCGCTGCCGGCGGGCTCGCGCACGCATCGGCGTCGGCGATGTCCTCCCTCGGCGGCGTCGACGCCTGGGCGTTCGGGATCGTCGGCGCCCTGCTCATCGGCCCCGGCGTGTTCGTCGCGCTGCGGGAGTGGCAGAGGAGGCGCGCGGGCGTGCAGGGCTGACCGCTGACCACTGCGGCGCGGCCCTGGTGGTAGCCTGAGAGCGGGGAAGACGCGGGTGACGTGTTGACACGAAGGCGAATCCCGGGACGCTCGAAGCGCGCCGGGCTCCGCCCGAGTTGTTGTGATTTTTGGGGGCGATGTGGCGATCCCTGCTCTGCGTTTCACCGCGCTCGAACGCCCGAGGCTCGCGCCGCCCGCCCTCGACGGCGGAGCGCCGGCGCCGCTGACGCTGCTGTTCGCTCCGGCCGGCATGGGGAAGACCGTGCTCGCCGCGCAATGGGTGCGCGGCGGTGCCCTCGACGGCTTCGACACCTACTGGGTGAGCGCGTCTGAGGCGGAATCCGATGAGGCCAGGTTCTGGCTGCTCTGCCGGGAAGCGCTCGACCCCGAGTCGGAGGGACGCGCGTACGAGGGCCGCGCGTCGGAGGAGGTGAAGGCCGAGGTGCGGCGCCTGCTGGCGCGCCTGCGGCGCCCCACGATGCTCGTCATCGACGGTTTCGAGCGCCTCTCGAACTCGCGACTGGACCTCGACCTGGCCGCCCTGCTCGGCCTGAGCGAACACCTCCACCTCGTCGTGCTCTCGCGCCGCTTCGCCGCCCTCGACGGACCGCTGGTCACGAGCCAGGTCCCCGTCGCCCAGCTCGTCGCGAGCGACCTGGCGTTCACCCTCGACGAGGTGGGCGAGCTGGGGGCCCTGAGCGGCGTGGACGACGCGGCCTTCCTCCAGCGGCTGCACGCAGGCACGAACGGCTGGCCGATCGCCGTCCGGCTGCTGCTGAACCGCGTCGCGGATCAGCGCGAGCTCGATCGGCGGATCGCCCGCTTCGTCGCCGACCGCACCGAGACCTTGGCCTCTCCCAGAGCGCGTCGGGCTCTGCTCGTCATCGCGCTGTGCGATCAGGTGAGCTCCGACATGCTCAGCGAGGAGCTCCGCGCCAGCTACGCGGAGACCGAGTCGCTGGCCCGAGAACTGCGCGAGATCGGGCTGATCGAGCAGCGCTGGTACTCAGACACGATCCGCTACACCGTCCATCCCGGGCTCTCACGCCCGCTGAGCGCCCAGGCCGCGCAGCAGTTCGGCGTCTCCCGGTCGCGCGAGCTGCAGCGGCGGCACGCCCTCGATCTCGGCCGCGACGATCCGAGTCCGGCCGTGCTGCTGCTGCTGCGGCTCGGGCATCTCGAGGACGCCTCCCGGATGGTGGCGAGGAACTTCCTCGAGGTGGTCGATGAGCCGGGTCTGCTCGACGCGCTGCGGCAGATCCCTGTCGAGGACATGCGCGAGACGGCAGCGCTGCTCGGCGCGCGGCTGATCCTCGAGATCCCCGTCCTCTCCACGCCCCGCGAGGAGCTGGACCTGCTGCACCAGACGCTGCGGATCTACGCGCGCGACGGTCTGCTGCGGGACGACGGGGAGCTGCGGATCCTCTCCCACGCGCTGCTCGTCGCGGCCGAGCGCATGCGCGGCAACGGCGACGAGGCCCTGCGCCTGGCCAGGGACCTCGAGCAGCGGCTGCGCAGCGAATCGGAGAGCACCATGCTGCTGCTGCGCCGCTCGCTCTCGGTCGTCCACGCGAACATCGCGCTGACGGGAGCCCTCGCCGGCGACCTGGCGCTTGCGGAGCGCGGATTCACCCGCACGCTGCGGTGCGCGGAAGAGCAGGGTGACTTCTCCGAGCAGATCCGCGCGTGGAACGGCCTCGCGCTGGTCGCCGCGATGCGGGGAGAGATGACGAGGGTGCGCGGTCATCTCGACCGGGCCGAGGCGCTCGGGCGGCAGAGCGGCCGCCGCAGCCCGCAGCAGAGCTGGGTCAACGGCGCCGCCGCGAGCATGTTCGTCAGCCTCGAATCGGGCGAGATGGAACGGGTGCGCGCGAGCGCGAAGGAGATCGGGCCGATCCTGACGCGCGCCGAGCAGTGGCCCATTCTCGTGATGATCGAGGCCGCGGAGTCGCGTGTGCGGAACGGCAACGCCGAGGCGCTCGCGCTCATCCGCCGGCGCACCTCGGAAGCGGAGTCGGTCTTCCGTACCCCCGTGTTCTTCAGGGGCGTGCTCGCCGTCTACACCGCCAACCTCACCGCGATGCTCGGAGACTACTCCGGCGCGGCGCGCATGCTTGCCGAGCTCCCCGAGGCGCATCCCGAGGCGGTGGTGGCGACCGCGCGCATCAGGGCGCTCGCGGGCGATCTCGCGGGGGCCGCTGGAATCGCGAGGCCGGCGCTCGAGGCGGGCCTGCCTCCCAGACTCGGCGCGGAGCTGGGCATGATCCTCGCCGCCGTGGAATGGAGGCGAGGCGCAGCGGAGGCGGCCGTCGAGGCCTTCGCCTCGGCGGCCGCGACGATGCGCGAGAACGGACTGCGATCGCCCGTGACGATGGCCCCGCACGATGATCTGCTGGCCGTCGCCGGGCATGCCGCCGCGGCAGGCGAGCCCGGCGCGGCCGAGGCGGTGTCGCTGCTCGAATCCCTGGAGGAGACGGAGCGGTGCGTGCGGTTCGAGGCGCTCACACCGGCCGAGCTGCGCACTCTCGAGGTGCTCGGCACGACCGGGGGCACGGTGGCGGCGATCGCGTCGATCCTGTTCATCACGCAGAACACCGTGAAGTTCCACCTGCGCAGCATCTACCGCAAGCTGCGGGTCGCGAATCGGGAGGACGCGGTGCAGCGGGCTCGCGGCATGGGCCTGCTCGGCTGATCGGGCGGACGCCGGCACGGGCGATCTCGTGGTCCCGCTGGTCGAGCCCGTCGAAACCCGGTGCTGTTCGTGATCTCCCGGTTCCGCCGGTCGGGCCTCTGCCGAGATCCGGGAACCGCCAACGGTCGACCCGCCTCAGGCCCGCACGGGGAAGGTTTGCTCGGGATCCCAAGGACCGCCCCAGCCGAGCTCGTCGAACAGGCCGGCCAGCAGGATCCCGGTGAAACCCCACACGATGTGCCCTCCGAGGCGGGGCGACAGGCGGAACGCCGCGCCTCGGTGCGAGAGACCGGCCCGGCGCAGCACCGAGGTGCCGCGCGCGGCGGGATCCAGCAGCTCGGCCACGGGCACGCGGAACACCTCGACCGACTCCGTGCGATCCGCCGCCACCTCGCTGGGCGACCGCCACCAGCCCACCACCGGGGTCACCAGGTTGTTGCTCACCGGGATGTGCACCTCGGGCAGTGCGCCCAGCACCTCGACCCCTCCCGGGTCGAGCCCGGTCTCCTCGGAGGCCTCGCGCAGCGCCGTCGCGGCGGCGTCGGCATCCTCAGGCTCGGCGCCGCCCCCGGGGAACGCGATCTGACCCGGGTGGTGCCGCATGCCGTCGGCGCGGCGGGTGAGCAGCAGGTCGAGATCGGGCGGGACGGCGGCGGGGAGGCCCGCGGCGCTCCCCGGTGTGTGCCCCGACGCCGAATCCGCGGGGATCCGGTCGAGCACCCCGAACAGGATCAGCACCGAGGAGCGGCGCAGCGGCAGATCGGCGAGGGCTCCCTGCGGGCGGAAGTCGAGCGAGACTCCGCGACGCATCAGCTCCCGCAGATCGTGCTCGGCCCCTGACTGCTCCATGCCCGGGAGCTTATCGGGATCCCGAACCCGATGTTCTGTCGCGCCCGGCGCGCCCATCTCCCGGTGCCCCGGCGCGCCCGTCTCCCGGTGCCCTGTCCCACCCGATGCACGGTGCCCCGTCCCACCCGACGCCCGAAATCCGGGTCGCGAATGCGCAGTGCGATCCGCGCGCACTGCGCA
>JASGDX010000377.1:0-4059 GCA_047606985.1 Leucobacter sp.
CGAGGACGGGCCGGCGCCGAACCCCTACCGGGGCTCCGCGACGCTCGTGCGCATCCACGCCGTCTCGATGCTGCTCGTCGTCCCGCAGTTCGCGCTCTCCACCTTCGGACTCGTCTGGTTCACGGTCGGCTTCGGCTGGAGCGCGCTCGCGGCGGGCGCGCTCGTCGCCATCGCGCAGTTCGCGGGCGCCGCCGGGCGCATCGCGGTGGGGCTGTGGAGCGATCGGGTGCGCTCGCGCCTGCGTCCGCTGCTGCAGGTGGCGGTGGCCGGAACGGTCGTGCTGCTGCTCGCCGCGGCGTTCGGCTGGGCCGGCTGGAGCGCGCCCGCTGCCGCGGCCTTCATCGTCGCCAGCTGCGTGAGCGTCGCCGACAACGGACTGGCCTTCACGGCGGTCGCCGAGATCGCCGACCGGGGCTGGGCCGGGCGGGCGCTCGGCATCCAGAACACGGGGCAGTTCCTCGCCGCGGCCGCGGTCGGGCCCGTGGTCGGCGGCCTGATCGCGCTCATCGGCATGCCGGCCTCGCTTGCCGTCATCGCGCTCGCCCCGGCCGCGGCCATCCCGCTCGTGCCGCGCGACGCGGCGGGGCGAAGGCACTCACCGATATGACGGCGCCCACCATTCTGACGGCGCCCACCATTGCGACGGACGGCCTGGGCGGAATCCGTCCGTCGTAACGGTGGGCGCCGTCGCAATGGTGAGCGCGCGGGCATGAGGATCGAGGCCATGCGGAGACCCCTACCGCAGGTGCAGGCCGCGGCTGATGGCCGACAGGATCATGTCCTGCACTTCAGGCCAGTGGTGGACCACGAGCGAGTAGGTCACTCGGATCACGGTGTACCCCTCCCTCCGCAGCGCCGCATCGTGCCGGATATCGGCGTCGCGCTGAGCGCCGGAATGATGTTTGCCGTCGATCTGCACCACGAGGCGGTCGCCGATGAGGAAGTCGACGCGGCGGCCGAGCAGGTGGGTCTGCGCGCGGATGGCAATGCGCAGCCATGACAGCCGGGATCTGAAGAGGGTCTCGAGCCCTGAATCCGAGTACGGATCCGCCCGCGACAGGAGCGGGCCGAGGGCCGGCGCCTCCAACCGCTCGAGCGCGGAGACGGTCGTGAGCCGCTTGTTGAGCGCGGAGTCGACGATGGCGAGGGCGGCCTCCTGCGGCTGGCACAGCGCGACCAGCAGCAGCACGTTCTCGACCGGATCCTCGAGCACCTCGGGGGCGCGCGGAACGAGAGGAGCGCGCCAATGCACCATGCCGGGACCGGGCACGATGTGCGAGCCATGACTCCGCGCGGCGTAGTGCGGTCGTTCCGGCTGCTCGAGCACCCAGAGGCCGAGTCTGCCGGCCTGGGTGACGCAGCTCAGCAGCACGCCCCGTCGCGCGGCCTCGAAGAGCTCGGGGTCCGCGTCGGGGAGCGCCACCCATCCCTTTCTCGGCTGAACGAGGCCGCCGGCGTGCAGTGCGGCGCGCAACTGATGGCGCGCAACCCCGGCGCGGGTGAGGGCCGCGGTGCGGGTGATCCCGCCCGCGCGCCGGAGGACGTCCATGGCGTGCATGTGCTCCAGCATGCGCGATTCGGAGGCTCGGGCGTTCGCGATCCCGCAATCTGTGGACAGATCGTGCGAAGTGCGCCGGATCCCCCAGCTGTGAGCGAAGAACCCGATGCCTGTTCGCGCCTTGCGTCCTGCTCCGACGCTCCGCTCCCCATGCTCCGTGCGTCTCCCTCCTTGTGGGTCGCGCCGTTGCGACGGCGCTCACCATTCCGACGGACGGATCGGCGTTGATTCATCCGTCGGAACGGTGAGCGCCGCAGGAATGGCGGAGCCCGGTGCGCCCCCGGTGCGCCCGGAGTCCCTGTAGCGGGGCTCCGAGTTCTTGTGGTGTGCTCCGCGTCCTGCGGCGAGGGCCGGGGATCCCCGCGGCACGGCTCCCGGGTTCCTGCGGCGAGGGCACCGAGGTCCCCGCGGCGCGGCACCCGGGGTTCCCGTGGTGCGCTCGGCCTATCTGCGGGTGAGGGGGAGCGCGAGGCGGTACCCTGGAGTGTCTATCTGAGGAGGCCAGATGATCTACCCCGATCTCGAACTGGAGATCCCCGACGAGCTGGGCCGGGTGCACTTCGTCGGCATCGGCGGCTCGGGCATGAGCGGCATCGCGCGCATGATGCACGCGGCGGGGGCGACCGTCACCGGATCGGATCGCAGCGCCAGCTACTCCACCGAGGCGCTCGAGCGGATCGGGATCCCGGTCGCGATCGGGCACGACGCCGCGAACGTCGGAGAGGCCGACACGCTGGTCGTCACGGGGGCGCTCTGGCAGGACAACCCCGAGTACCAGGCGGCTCTCGCGAAGGGCCTGCCCGTGCTGCACCGCTCGCACGCCCTCGCCTGGCTCGCGCGCGGCAAGCGGCTCGTGGCGGTCGCCGGTGCGCACGGCAAGACCACCTCGACAGGCATGATCGTCACGGGCCTCAAGGGTCTCGGCGCCGATCCCTCGTTCGTCAACGGCGGCATCATCGAGTCGCTCGGCGTCTCCTCGGGGCCCGGCTCCGACGAGCTGCTCGTGATCGAGGCCGATGAGAGCGACAAGTCGTTCCTCATCTACGACACCGCGATCGCGCTCATCACCAACGTCGATCCCGAGCACCTCGACTTCTACGGTTCCCGAGAGGCCTTCATGCAGGCCTTCGTGGACTTCGCGCGCGGGGCGGGCGAGCAGCTCGTGATCTCCTCCGACGATCCGGGCGCGCTCGAGGTGCTCGACGCGCTGAAAGCGGGGGATCACCCCCCGGTCCGCACCTTCGGCTTCGCGGAGGACGCCGACGTGCGCATCGTCTCGATCGATGTCTCCGGCCCGGTGGCCTTCGAGGTGGAGGTGGCAGGCGAACGCCACGGCGCGCAGCTGCGGGTCTACGGCCGCCACAACGCCATCAACGCCGTCGGTGCGCTCGCCGTGCTCACGGGGCTCGGCTACGACACCGCGGACTCGCTGCGGGCCATCTCCGAGTTCGACGGCACCAAGCGCCGATTCGAGTTCCACGCCGAGGTGGGCGGGGTGCGGGTCTACGACGACTACGCGCACCACCACACCGAGGTCGCCGCTCTGCTCGACTCGGCCCGCGCGGTGGTGGGCGAGGGGCGCCTCATCGCCGTCCACCAGCCCCACCTCTACAGCCGCACGCGGCTGTTCCACCGCGAGTTCGCCGAGGTGCTCGAGGCCGGCGCCGATCACACGGTCGTGCTGGCCGTCGACGGCGCCCGCGAGGACCCGGTCGAGGGGGTCACCGGCGCGCTCGTGGCCGACGACTTCGCCGATCCGAGCCGCGTGGCCTACCTGCCCGATTGGCAGGACGCGGCCGACTACCTGGCCGGGATCGCGCGACCGGGCGACGTCATGGTGACGATGAGCTGCGGCACCGTGTACCGCATCATCCCGCAGATCGTGGCGGCGCTCCGCGCGCGCTTCGAGCCCGAGGTCGGCTGAGCCCTCGGGCGCGGCTGCGGAATCCCGGATCCCGAGACATCCATGAAACGACCGAGCGGCTTCGACCGGACGCCGGAGACCCCGCGTCCGGTCTCAGGTGCGCAGGGCGGAGCCGATGAGGTCGCGCGGTCGTCGGAAGGCGGGTTCGCGTCGCTGCTGGCGAGGCGGCGAGCAGCAGGCGAGGATCGAGCGCCCGAGGCCGCCCCGATCACCCCGATCGCGCTGCCCTCCGAGAACGACGCTCCGCCCGAGGAACCGGCGGCCGCAGCGGTCGCCGTGCCCGGCGCGGCTCCCTCGCCAGGCGCGCACGCCTCGGCGATCGCCCCGGCCGATCCTGGAGCGGACCATCCCGGAGCCGCGGATCCCGTCCCCGCGGATCCCGGGGCCGTCGATCCCGAAGCGGGCGATCTCGCTGCGACCGGCGATCTCGCTGCTACCGTCGATCTGAGCGAGGCGCGCCGCCCTGCGCCGCTCGAGCGCTGGCGCGGATCGCGTGAGGCCGATCCGGTGAAGGCCGCCGAACGGCGGCTGCGGGAGGCCGGCAAACTGCGGCGGGCCCGGATCCGCCGCGAGCGCC
>JASGDX010000378.1:0-3315 GCA_047606985.1 Leucobacter sp.
CTGAATCGGTCCGTCAGAACGGTGAGCGCCGCGGTTGTGGCGGGCGCATGAGCGCACGCACGAGCATCAGCGCGAGCGCACGCACGAGCATCAGCGCGAGCGCACGCACGAACACGCCCAAGGACTCTACTGCCCGAGGGCCTTGAGCCGATCCTCCTCGTCCATGCGGATGCACGACTCGATCACCGGATCGAGCGCGCCGTTCATCACCTGGTCGAGGTTGTAGGCCTTGTACCCGGTGCGGTGGTCGGCGATGCGGTTCTCAGGGAAGTTGTAGGTGCGGATGCGCTCCGACCGGTCCATGGTGCGGATCTGGCTCGAGCGGTGCGCCGAGGCCTCTGCCGCTGCCTCCTCGGCCTGCTTGGCGAGCAGACGGGCCCGCAGCACGCGCATCGCGGCCTCGCGGTTCTGCAGCTGCGACTTCTCGTTCTGCATCGCGACCACGATGCCCGTGGGCAGGTGGGTGATGCGCACCGCGGAGTCGGTCGTGTTGACCGACTGTCCGCCGGGGCCCGAGGACCGGTAGACGTCGATCTTGAGGTCGTTCTGGTTGATCTCGACCTCCTCGGGCTCGTCCACCTCGGGGTACACGAGCACGCCCGTGGTGGAGGTGTGGATGCGCCCCTGCGACTCGGTGACGGGCACGCGCTGCACGCGGTGCACGCCGCCCTCGTACTTCAGATGCGCCCATACACCCTGCGACGGGTCGGAGGCGTTCGACTTGATAGCGATCTGCACGTTCTTGTAGCCGCCGAGATCGCTCTCGTCGGCCTCGAGCATCTCGGTCTTCCAACCCTTGGATTCCGCATAGTGCATATACATGCGCAGCAGATCGGCTCCGAAGAGCGCGGATTCCGCTCCGCCCTCGCCGCCCTTGATCTCGAGGATCACGTCGCGGGCGTCGTCGGGATCGCGCGGGATCAGGAGCCTGCGCACCTTCTCCTGCGCCTCGGCCAGGGAGGACTCGAGCCCCGGGATCTCCTCGGCGAACGCGTCGTCCTCCTTCGCGAGCTCTCGCGCGGCCTCCAAGTCGTCGCCCGACTGCTGCCACTGCTCGTAGGCGGCCTTGATCTTGCTGAGCTCGGCGTACCGGCGGTTCACGCGCTTGGCGCGGGAGGCGTCCGCGTGCAGCGCGGGATCCGCGAGCTCGTCCTGCAACCGCTCGTGCTCGACGAGCAGCGCCTCGACCTGTTCAAACATCGTTCCTCCACGGAATCAGCCGGTCGATCCTGTCGGAACCCGGCGGGGTGCCTGTCATCTCGATGCTTCCGCAGGCTCAGTGCAACGCATCTCGATGACCGATTGGATCAGAAGGCGCCGAGACCGGGGGCGTCCTCCGGATCGATCCGATCTCTTCACCCATCATCCTGCGCGACGGAGGAGTCGCGGAATCTCGTGCGGAGATCCTGCGATTCGCACCGGCGCCGTGGCACCGGCGCGGAATGCGCGAAACGCTGACGCGTTTCGCATGAGCATTCAGCCCACGCAGGATGACGGGTACTTGCTGGATGCGCCCCGGCTCGACAGCCGGACGCTAGAAAGCGCCGAGCGTGTACGACTCGTCGGCGTCAACCTCGAGCGCGAGGCGGCTGCCGGTGAGGCGCACGAAGCTGTTGGCGATGGGCGCGAGCTCCAGGCGCAGCTCCTTGTCGAGCGGCGCGTGGCTCTTGTGGCGCGCGGTGGCGACGATGGTGAGCGATCCGCTGTTCTCGAGGTTGCGCGCTGCGGCGAGCAGCTGCTTCACCTGAGCGATGGCGAACGCCTGCGGGTCCTGGTGGCCGCGGCTGCCCGGCACCGCCTGCGCGAAGGCCTGGGCGATGTCGCTGAGCGAGTCGACGAGCACGACGACGTCGTGGCCGAGCTCGACGAGGCGCCTGGCGCGGTCGATCGCCAGCTCGGCGATCGTGGCCTGGTCCTCGGCGGAGCGGTCGAAGGTCGAGGCGACGACCTCGCCGCGCACCGTGCGCTGCAGGGCCGTGGCCGCCTCGGGATGTGCGTTCGTCAGCACGAGCATGAGATGCGCCTCGGGCTTCGCCTCGGCGATCGCCTCGGCCAGCTCCGCGAGCACGGGAACCGCGGGCACCCCGGCGGGCAGGGTGACGAGCGCGCGCTGGCCCAGGCTCATCGGCGCCGCTGCGTCGATGGCAGAGCCGATGCCGGCCGCGCCGGAACCGGCGAGGCGCAGCGGCTCCTGCGGGAAGACCGGGGTCAGCTCGGCGATGTCGACGCGCTTCTCGCTCTCCTCGACGGGGCGGCCGTTGAGGCTGTCGACCTTCACGATCGCGTTGTACTTCTGACGGCTGCCGCCGTCGCCCTCGCGGGGCTGGCGGATCGCGCCGACCACGGCGTCGCCGCGGCGCATGCCGTACTTCTTCACCTGGCCGAGCGAGACATAGACGTCGCTGGTGCCCGGGAGATAGCCACTCGTGCGCACGAAGGCGTAGTTGTCGAGCACGTCAAGGATGCCCGCGATGGGCAGCAGCACGTCGTCCTCGGTGATCTCGGGCTCGAGATCGTCGTTCTGGCCGCGGCGCTTGCGGTCGCGCTGGCGGGTGCGGCTCGAGCGCGCGGCGCCGTCACTGTCCTTCGCACCGCCGTTGCCGTTGCCGCCGTTGCCGTTCTGCGTCTGGGAACGACCCTTGCCGTCCTCGTTCGCCTGGCCCTGCTCGCCGCTCTCTGCGGCGTCACCGCTCTCGGCCTTCTGCCCGCGACCCCGGCCGCGGCGGTTGCGCGCCGGCTTGTCGCCCTCGGCCGCGCCCTGCTCGCCCTCCGGCTTCGCCGCTGCGGCATCCGCATCGGCCGAGCCATCGGCCGACTGCTCGCCCTCGGATACGGCGGTCTGCGCACGGCGGCCGCGGCCGCGTTTGGGCTGAGCCGCCTCGGCGGGCTGATCGCCACCCGCTGCGGGAGCGTCAGCGGACTGCTCCACCGCAGCAGCGCCCTGAGCGGCCTCCGCAGGAGCTGCCTCGTCGGTGGGCGCCTCGGCATCGGCCTTCTTGCGGCTGCGCGTCGCGCGCTTCTTCGGCGCGGCGGACGCCTCGGCATCGACCGCGGCCTCAGGAGCCTCGGCGGGTGCAGCGGCCTCGGCCGCCGCCTCGTCGGCGGGCGCCTCGGCCTCGGCCTTCTTGCGGCTGCGCGTCGCGCGCTTCTTCGGCGCGACAGGCGCCTCGGCGTCGCCGGGCGCCTCGGAGGCGACGGTCTCGGCTGCCGGGGTCTGGGTCTCGACGGTTGCCGGGGCCACGACGGCTGCGGCCGGGGCCACGACCTCGACGCTCACGGTCTCGCCGGCGGCGCCTGCGGCCGCGGTGACGCGGC
>JASGDX010000379.1:0-4056 GCA_047606985.1 Leucobacter sp.
CGACTACATCGCGCAGAACGGTCCCGTGGGCCGCGGGCGCGATGTAGTCGCGTCTGAAGCTGCGCGTCCGTGGCTCGATTCTGTCGGGCTTCACGAGATCGTGCTCGTTCATTCGCCGGACCTTCTCCGCGAACTCCGCGCGCTGGCTGTCCGACCAGTTCTTCTTCGGCTTGAGCGTGATGACCACGTCGCCGGTGTCGGCGCTGCGTGTCACCTTCGACGCCGCGCCGGCGGCCCGCTCCGCAGCCCGCGTCGCGTCGACCGCGGCGTTCGTCGCCTTCACGGCCGCGCGTGCTCCGCGACCGCCGGGGAGAAGACCGATCACGCTCATCGCGAGGAACTCGCCCGGAGCCATCTCGCCCGACGCGAGCGACATCACGTCGTCGGCCATCAGCACCGCTCCGACGACCAGCCCCACGCCCGCGGCGATCAGGGCCACCGGGCCGGTGAAGACGATCGCGACGACCGCCGCGATCACGACGACCACGGTCGCGATGGTCACGACGACCTGCCACCAGTCGGAGTTCTTGATCTTCTCCCACCACGAGTCGCCGGGAATCCCGGCGTCCTTCGCCGCCTCGATCTTCCTGACGACCTGCTTCGCCGCGGTCTCGTAGTCCTCCTTGGCCTCCCACACCAGTTTCTTCGCGGCGTCGAGCCGGGCCTGGGCGTCGTCGACGGAGGACTGCTCCGTGGACACCCCGGAGGATGCGGCGGTGCTCTGCGAGCGCAGACGCGAGAGCTCGCCCGCCGTGGGCACCGTCACCCACTCGGGCGGCTCGGCGCTGTGATAGCGATCGTAGGTCTGCTGCTGGGACTCCAGCGTCCGCATGATCGAGGCGGCCGCCTGCTCCGCCTCCGCGAGTCGGGTCTGCGCCGCCTCGAGATCGTCCGCTGCGAGCCGGGCGCGCTCGAGGTTGGTGTCGGCCGACGACTGCAGCGTCGACATCTTCGTCGCCCACCCGAAGAGCGCATCGGCCGCCTTCGCGAAGGAGTCGACGCACTTGTCGAGGTGGTCGGGCAGATCGTCGATCTTCTCCCGGAACGCGTCTCCGGCCTCGCCGATCCAGACGCCGGACGAGCCGGTGCTCTTGACCCGGGTGAGGATCGTCCCCGCCTCTTCAGCGCTGTCGGCGATGCGCTGGTAGCCCCGCGCGAGCGCCTTCACGCCCCAGGTCTCACCGGGCGTGGGATCCTTCGCGAGGTCGACCACATCCCAATCGGACGGACGTCCCATCACCGGCCCCCTACGGTCGTTCGACGATCGTCGCGAGACAGGCCTCCAGCCGTCTCGGAATCGGTCTGCTCGTACGCGTCGGCGGAATCGACGAGCATCGAGCCGATGGCCTCGCTCTTCTCGCGGATCTTGCGCCTGCCGCGTTCCCAGTGATCCTCGAAATCGCCGAGCGCGCCGGCGATGCCGTCGTCGCCGACATCATCGCGATGGCTCTCCAGCAGCGAATCGGTCGCGTCGAGCTTGCTGCTGATCGTCTCGACCTCGCTCGACAGATCCCGCAGCGTGTCGGTGGCGACCCGCAGTCTCTCCCCGGACACCGCGACCCGGGACTAACCCTGGATGGAGGACGCGAGCGAGTCGTCGGTCGAGGTGAACTGCTCGGCCGCGCTCTTCAGGAATGCGCTCAGCCCCTCGAGACCCGAGATGGTGGACTTGGCGCCGGTGGTGAACTCGTCGTAGGCCGAGCTGAACGCGCCGGAGGCCTTGTCGGTCTGGAACCCGGCGGAGATGAGGTCGTCGACCAGCGACTTGAGCTGGGTGAGCTTGTCCTCCAGCTCGGTCTGCCCGGTCTGCAGCTTCGTCGCCGTCGACTCGAGCTCCGAATACGTCACGTCCAGATTCGCCATGAACCCTGCTCCTTGTCACTCATCCGTCTCCCCACTCGTCTGCGCGGAGAGTGGTGCACGTGGCACGGCAACCATTACAACAGATGATTCCTCGGAATTCCATCCCGGATCGTCAGACGGCGGAACCGAGGCCGCCGGCAGCGGCTAAGCTGACGGACACGAGGATCCGGCCCAGGGAGGACACGCGAGATGCACGTGCTCGTCACCGTCTTCGATGCCGTGGCGCAACGGCGCGCGAACGTCTATCTCGATGTGGATCCCGACTCCGCCATCGGCGAGATCTTCCCCACGCTCGTCCGGGCGGTGGCCGCGGACATCTCCGGCGCGGATCAGCGCATCGCCATCGACGGCGCACCGGTGCAGATGGACACCCCGATCCGGCACTCGGGTCTGCGCGAGGGGGCCTGGGTCTCCCTGCTCGGCGGCGACAGCGCCCCGATGCCCAAAGTCGGCGCCGTCGGATCGTCCGCGCAGATCAGGATCGTCTCGGGCAGCAAAGCCGGGACGGTGCTCCACTGCGCGCCCGGTTCGGTCACCGTCGGCGCCTACGGGGCCGCTACGATCGCGACTCGCTGCGCCGAGAACCAGGCGATCCTCCTGGAGGTGAGGATCGACGAGCAGGGCCGGGCCATCGCCATCCCGTTCGACTACCCCCACGGCGATCCGCCGCTGTTCCACGATCGACCGCTCGAGCGGCCCGTCGAGCTGAGCGACGGCGATCAGCTCGTGTTCGGCGACTGCATCATCGAGTTCGGGCACCAGAATGCCAGCGGCGCGGCGCTCGAGGCCGACGCGGAGGACGGCACGATCAAGTACAACCGCCCGCCGCGGATCCTGCCGCCCGAACCCGAGCCCAGGTTCGCGCTGCCCTCACCGCCCGTGGAGCCCACCAGGCAGCCGCTGCCGATCATCGCGGCCCTGCTGCCGCTGCTCATGGGCATCGTGATGGCCTACGCCTTCCAGAACCCCCGCATGCTGCTGTTCGGCCTCTTCTCGCCGGTGATGATCATCTCCTCCTTCATCACGCGCACGCGCTTCGGGCACAAGCGGCATCGGGAGCAGACCGCCGAGTACGAGGACGAGAAGCGTCGGGTTCGGGCGGACGCCGAGGAAGCCGTCGTCGCCGAGCGCGCGAGGCGCCGCACCTTGGCGCCGGACCCGGCCGAGGTCGGGCGAATCGCCACGCTGCCCACGCCGCGCCTCTGGGAGCGCCGGCCGAGCGACCGGCACTGGCTCGAGCTGCGCTTCGGAACGGCCAACCAGCCCTCGTCGGTGTCGCTCGAGGACCCCGAGGAGCTCGAGCACAAGCGGGTGAAGCAGTGGGACGTGTTCAACGTCCCCGCGACGGTGAACCTGCGGGAGGCGGGGTCGGTCGGGATCGCCGGCGCCGAGAGCCGCGCGCGACTGCTCGGGCAGTGGGCCGTGGCTCAGCTGGGAGTGCTGCACAGCCCGCGCGACGCGCAGATCTACCTGCTGTCGAGCGAGGGCGAGCATCGGAGCGCCTCCGCGGTCGCGAGCTGGGATTTCCTCGCCTGGCTGCCCCACGCCAAACCGGCGGTGGGGCAGGACGCCCTCCGCACGATCGGCACCAGCACGCAGACGCTGGCGACTCGCCTGGCCGAGCTCACGATGCTGCTGGACGCCCGCGCGGAGGCCATGAAGCAGAACTCCATCCGCGAGTGGTCCGGCTCCTCCGTCGTCGTCGTGATCGACGGATCGCACCGACTGCGCAGCATGCCGGGAATCGTGCGGCTGCTGCGGGAGGGCCCCGGACTCGGCGTCTACTCGCTCTGCCTCGACTCGGACGAGCGATTGCTGCCCGAGGAATGCGACACCGTGGTGCTCGCCGAGCACGATTCGCTCACCATCCGCAGGCAGCGGAGCGAGGATCTGCGCGAGGTCATGCCCGACTGGATCACCCAGGAGTGGTGCGACTGGGTGGCCAGGGCCATCGCCCCCGTGGTCGACGCGAGCCCCGGCGCCGACGACGCCGCGATCCCGGACCGCAGCCGCCTGCTCGACGTGCTCGCCCTCGACCCGCCCCGCGCCGATGAGATCAGGGCCAGGTGGTCGCTCAATCCGGGATCGACCCGCGCCGTGATCGGCGAATCCCTCGACGGCGCGTTCTCGCTCGACATCGCGTCCGACGGCCCGCATGGGCTGATCGCGGGCACCACCGGCAGCGGCAAGAGC
>JASGDX010000380.1:0-7949 GCA_047606985.1 Leucobacter sp.
GAGATCCCGAGCGACAAGGCGCGCTACGGCTCCTTCGCCGTGCTCGCCGAGAACGCGGAGGAGGCGGTGCGCGACATCATCACGGGCACCGAGGCGCCGGCGGCAGGGCTCATCGAGGGTGCGGCAGAGGCCGAGGCCGACAAGGTGGCCGCGCTCTACGCGAGCTTCATGGACGTGGAGCGGGCAGACGCGCTGGGCGCAGAGCCGATCGCCGCCGACCTGGCGCGCGCCCGCTCCGTCGCCTCGGTGCCCGAACTCGTGGCGCTCGTCGCCGAGCTCGAGCGACAGGGGCTCGGCGGCTTCTTCGGCATGTTCGTCGACAACGATCCGGGCGATCCGGCCCGCTACATCGTGTTCGTGATGCAAGGGGGGATCGGCCTGCCCGACGAGTCGTACTACCGCGAGGAGCAGTTCGCCGAGATCCGCGAGCAGTACCGCGCGCACATCGCGCGCATGCTCGGTCTGGCGGGCGTCGCCGAGGGCGAGGAGGGGGATCGACTCGCCGGGCTCGCCTACGAGCTCGAGCGCCGCATCGCGTCGAAGCACTGGGACAAGGTCGCCAGCCGCGACATCCAGAAGCTCTACAACCTGCGCACCTTCGACGGCCTGCAGGAGATCACTCCGCAGCTCGACTGGCGCGCGTATCTCGATGCGATGGGTGCTCCGGAGGCCGCCTTCTCCGAGGTGGTCGCCGCGCAGCCCGAGGCGCTCGCCGGACTCGCCGAGCTGCTGACCGAGGACGAGCTGGAGAGTTGGCGGGCCTGGCTGGCGTGGGCGATCGTGCGGGGATCGGCAGCCCTGCTGTCGCAGGAGATCTCGCGCGCGAACTTCGACTTCTACGGCACCGCGCTCACGGGCGCCCCCGAGCAGCGGGATCGCTGGCGCCGCGGCGTCTCGTTCGTGGAGGGCGCGATGGGCGAGGCCGTCGGCAGGCTCTACGTCGAGCGCCACTTCGACGAGGGCTCGAAGGCGGTCATGGACGAACTGGTGGGGCACCTCATCGAGGCCTATCGCGAGTCGATCGAGCGGCTCGAGTGGATGGGCCCAGAGACCCGCGCCCGCGCGCTCGACAAGCTCGACCGCTTCACCCCCAAGATCGGCTACCCGGTGAAGTGGCGCGACTACTCGGCGCTCACCGTCGACGCGGGCGACCTGCTCGGCAACTCGCGCCGCGTCGCCGAGTTCGAGTTCGCGCGCGAGCTGGGCAAGGTGGGCAGGCCCATCGACCGAGACGAGTGGTTCATGACCCCGCAGACCGTCAATGCCTACTACAACCCCGGCTTCAACGAGATCGTGTTCCCCGCCGCGATCCTGCAGCCCCCGTTCTTCGACGCCTCATGGGACGCGGCCGCCAACTTCGGCGCGATCGGCGCCGTGATCGGGCACGAGATCGGGCACGGCTTCGACGACCAGGGATCCCGCTACGACGGCGACGGCAAGCTGACCGACTGGTGGACCGAGGCGGATCGCGCGGCGTTCGAGCAGCTCACGGGTGCGCTCATCGGCCAGTACAACGCGCTCTCGCCCGAGGGCGCCGACGGGCAGACCGTCAACGGCGAGCTCACCATCGGCGAGAACATCGGCGACCTGTCGGGGCTCGAGATCGCCTGGAAGGCGTACCTGCGCTCGCTGGGCGGCGAGGAGTCGCCCGTGATCGACGGGCTCACGGGCGCCGAGCGCTTCTTCCTCGCCTGGGCGCAGGCGTGGCAGCAGAAGTCGCGGCCCGAGGAGACGGTGCGACTGCTCACCATCGACCCGCACTCGCCCAACGAGTTCCGCTGCAACCAGATCGTGCGCAACCTCACGCCGTTCCACGAGGCCTACGGCACGCAGCCGGGCGACGGCCTCTGGCTCGACCCGGCCGACCGCGTCAGCATCTGGTAGCGGCCGGCCCGGCCGGCCGCTACGCTCCTACTCCCCGCCCGCCATCTGCCCCGTGTAGAAGCCGTAGGTGGCGTCCGCGTTCCGCCGGGCGGTCTCCGGATCGGCGCCCGCGGCGATGTGCGCGGCGGCCCAGCCGTCGGCCGCGGCGCGGTAGAAGGCCCTGCCCTCGTCGGTGACGGCCCAGGCCGCGGCCTCCTCGGGCGCGAGCGAGCCCGGCACGGCGCCGAGATGGAGCGACAGCCACAGCAGGCCGCCGTCCCAGCCGACGCCCGTGGCGCCCGGGCCGAACATCTCCCACATCTCGGCCGGCACGTCGGCGGTGCGGGCCGTGTGCTCGAGCTCGAAACGGGTGCGATCCGGGCCGTCGGCCGTGAGCCGCACCGCGAGCCAGGTCACCCCGCCGCCCATCTCCCAGGTGACGCGGTACTCGGCGGCGCCGTCGGCCGGCGGGGAGCATGCGAGGACCTCGCCGCCGGCGTTGCCCTCGAGCTGGTAGCGCCCGCCGAGCCGCAGCTCGCCGGACACGGGCAGGAACCAGCGCGCGATGCGCTCGGCGCTCGTGGCGGCGTCCCAGACGTCGTCGATGCCGGCGGGGTACTCCTGCACGAGGGTCTGCACGTGCGCGGGGGCGCCGTCGACCTCCTCGGTGCGCAGCGCGCGGGTGACCGCCTCGATCTGCTTCGGTACGTCGACCATGATCATTCCTCACTCTTCGGGTGTGCGGGATCGGCCGGGCGGGCGCCCGTGCCGGGAAGGGGAGCGGGTGCGGGATCCGCCGGCGCCGCGGGGCTCCCGGCCTCCGCCGCGAGACGGCGCTGCCGCTTGCCGCGGGCGAGTTCGGTGCCGAGCGCGGCGAGGGGGCCCCGCCAGAAGCGCTCGAAGGGGCTGAGCCACTCGCCGGCCTCGCGCAGGCCTCGCGGGTCGACCGCGTAGAGCCGCCGGGCGCCCTCGGCGCGCACGGTCGCGAATCCGCTCTTCCGCAGCACGCGCAGGTGCTGCGAGACCGCGGGCTGGCTGATGCCGAACTCATCGGCGATGATGCCGGCGATCGCGCCGGCGGGCTCCTCCCCGTCCGCGATGAGTTCGAGGATGCGCCGGCGGACCGGGTCTCCGAGAACGTCGAGTGCGTGCATGCTCTCGATTATTCACGCACAACTTATATAAGTCAATAATTATATATATGGACGCAACCCTTGACGGAGTTCGAGGCGCCCCGGGAGTCCCGGAGCGCCTCGAACGCGGTAGGTGCCGCGGGGCTACTTCTTCCAGCCGCCGAGGTAGCTCAGCAGCCGCGTCGTGACGTAGCCGCCGCTGTAGCCGCCGAGTGCCTGGAACTTGCCCTCCGCGCCCTCGGACGCCGCGCTCGGCGCCGCCTCGTAGGTGCCGACCGAGATCACCGGCTCGACATCGTGCTCGCGCAGCAGCGCGATCTCGGCCGCCAGCTGATCCCGGCTCAGGTCGATCGCGTTGTCGAGTGCTCCTTCGAACGAGAGCCCGACCACCTGGAAGTTCTCGTCGAGGACCGCGTTGTTGTAGTACTTCTCGACGAGCAGCTGATTGCGCACGTAGTTGTTCACGCCGTATCCCATGACCGCGTAGGCGGCGTTCGGCTTGTCGGCCCCGATGTATTCCTCGATCGCGGGGAGCACCGCCTGCTGGTGCGTGGCGAGGGCGACGTTCATGTCGTAGTTCGCGAGGTAGCTGATCACCACATCGGTGGAGACACCGTTCGCGTCGGCGAGGCTCTTCACCGTGCCGCTCGACGCGAACGCCGCGTAGTTCGCCTCGGCGCCGCGTCGGAAGAAGTCGCCGACCTGCTCCAGGTCGATCTCCGTGCCGAACTCGGCGCCGGGTACGTCGCGGCCGACCTCGAACACCGCCTCGGTGTTGGCGATCTGCGCCTCCGCCAGCTTCTGGAAGAGCAGCGCGACCACCAGCTCGCCGAAGAACTGATCGAGCGACTCGTACTGATCGTTCTCGTACTTCTGCTCGATCGACGCGATCTGGTTGTTCGCGAAGTCGAGCAGGGTGAACGCGTCGAAGGCGCCGGCGTAGGCGTTCACGAGCGCCTCGACGTCGGAGAGCGTCTGCGGGGAGTAGGTGCCGAGCGAGTCGAGGAAGCCGACGAACTTCGCCTCCGTCGGAGCGGTGTTCGTCGCCTGCTCGAGCAGCACGGGCAGCCCGTCGAGCCCCTTCACGATGACGGGGTTCACGAGCGAGCCCGCGGCGTGCAGGGTCTCCATGAGCGCCGCGGCCTCCTGGGCCTTGGTGAACGCGCCGGCGATCATGCCCTGGCGCTGCAGATCCTGGGACTCCTGGTAGGCGGCCTCCGCCTGCGCCGGGACTCCGCTCAGTTTCATGATCTCGGTGATCTCGGTCGCGACGCCGGCGTACTGCTGCTGCGCGCTCGCATACCGCCCCTGCGCCACCGTGACCTGCGCCTCGACTTTGTCGTAGGCCGCGTTGTCGAGGCGGGGGTCCGCGTCGCGAACCGGCTTCGGCAGCTTCTCGCCGGTGAGGTGCTCGTACGCCGTGTAGACGTCGCCGACCTCGATGACCGTCACACCGAGCCGATCGCCCTCGCGCACGACGTCGACCGACTCGCCGTCGGTGTCGGGCGTGTTGCGCTGGCCGAGGGGGATCAGCACCGTCTCGATGCCGGCATCCGCCGCTCCCTGGATCTTCTCCGGGATGCCGCCGACCGGCCCGATGGTGCCGGTGGCGTTGATGGTGCCCGTCATCGTGGTGGTCTTGTCGATCTCGTGGCCGTTGGCCGCCGCGATCAGGCCGACGGTCTTCAGCGCCCCTGCGCTGGGGCCGTCGATCTTGCCCTCGATCTGGAAGGAGAAGCGCCCGCTCAGTGGCTGGTCCGTGAGCAGCGTCGACACGATCGCCGCGTTCCACGAGGCCGCCCGCGATGACTCGCCGAGTCCGCCGACCTCGTCCTCGGAGAAGTCGAGGCGGAACGAGCCGTCCTCGGACGCCTCGCGCTTGATGGTCTCGGCTCCGACGCCGCCGCTGCTGCCCTGGACGAAGAGCGGCTGGATCGTGACCGACACCGTCTCAGGTGTCTCGCCTCCGCCCCCGCCGGACGCGCGGATCGGCAGCAGGGAGCATCCGCTCAGGAGGAGCGCCGCCGCGACGATTCCTGCGAGCGACGCCCTTCGCGCGCGTCCGTGAGGTAGTTTTCGAAGGTTGAGCATAGTGTCCCCCGCACCGATGTCATAAGTGACACCGGTTGTTGAACTCAGCGGTGCCTGTTTAATTAGTTAGCATTTCTGAGGCACCATGCCTACCGGATCCGATGGCGTTACCTAATCGTTATGCCTCGCGGCGGGCCTCGCGGGGCCTCGCGGCGCCCATCGAGGCCGGCTCTGCGGCGGACGCCGGTAGGGGCTTCGCGCCGGTCTCCGGGCCTGATTCCACGATGGCCTCCGAGTCCGTGGCCGAGTGCTCCGCGCACCGGGTCTCCCCGTGCTCTCCGCAGGCGACGAAGCGGGATCGGCACTGCGGCTCTGCGCAGTCGCTCAGTCTGTTCGATCCCGCACCGCATACCGCGCAGCGCCCCAGCACGGCCGCTCCCGGCGCGAAATCCACCGCCTCCCGCCCGTCGAAGACGGCGAGCGATCCCTCCCAAAGTCCGTCGTTGCCGAAGGCCTCGCCGTAGCGCACGATGCCGCCCTCGATCTGGTAGACCTCCTCGAAGCCGCGGCTGCGCATCGCGGCGGACAGGATCTCGCAGCGCACGCCGCCCGTGCAGTAGGTGACCACCGGCCGCCCCTTGAGGTCGTCGAAGGTGCCGCTCTCGATCCGCTCGATGAAGCCGTGCGTGGTGCGCACATCGGGCACCACCGCTCCCCTGAAACGCCCGATCTCGGCTTCCCAGGCGTTGCGACCGTCGAAGAACACCACCTCGTCGCCCCGCTCGGCCACCAGCTCGTTCACGGCCTCGGGCGAGAGGTGCTCGCCGCCGCCCGCCACCCCGTCGGCGTCGACCCGCAGCTCGTCGGGGATCCCGAACGCCACCAGCTCGTCGCGCACCTTCACGCTGAGCTTCGGGAAATCGGAGATGCGCCGCCACGGGGCCGCTCGATCGACGCCGTGCAACGGCTCCGGATGCGGCTCCTCGAAGCCGGTGCCGTCGCTCCACTTCGCCTCGAGACCGGCGAACGGCCCGTACTCGCGGGTGCGCCGCAGGTAGCGCTTGCAGGCGTCGAGCTCGCCGCCGACCGTGCCGTTGATCCCGTGCCTCGAGACGATGATGCGGCCGCGCAGCCCCAGCGATTCGCACAGCTCGCGCTGCCACAGCCGCACCGCCTCGGGGTCCGGGATCGGCGCGAAGACGTAGTACAGCAGGATCTTGGGCTCGCTCACCCGACCATGGTATTCGGGCACCCGTCGCGCCGACTTGCGCCCGCCCTTCCCGACCGCGCACACTGGCAGCATCGGCCCCGCAGCGGCGGGGCCATCGTCAGCGCTGCGGGATCGCGCATCGCGCCGCACGGCGTCCGACCCGGCCGGCGCTCGCGGACGATCCCGATCCGATAGAGAGGCACCGATGACCGACGAGGCAGCCCGGCCCGCCCAGCCCGAAACCCCCGCGCACGCCGGCGCCCCCGCGCACGCGCGCATGCACTCCGTCTCGACCGAGACGCGGGATCTCGTCGATCTCGTGCTCGACTACTCGCGACGGCGCATCCTCGCGACCGATACCCCGCTCGATCACGCCGCGACGCCGGGCGAGCTGCAGCGCCTCGCCGGCGCGACGATCAGCGAGGAGGGACTGGGCAGCCGTCGCGCGCTCTCGGTGTTCGAGCACGTGCTCGCTCCGGCGTGCATCACGACCGACCACCCGCAGTACCTGTCGTTCATCCCGAGCGCGCCGTCGAAGGCTGCGATCGCTTTCGACCTCGTGGTCTCGGCGAGCGCGCTCTACGGCGGCTCGTGGATGGAGGGCTCAGGCGCGGTGCACGCCGAGAACGAGGTGCTGAGCTGGCTGGCGGGCGAGTTCGGGCTGCCCATCGGTGCCGGCGGCGTGTTCGTGCAGGGCGGGACGATCGGCAATCTCTCGGCGCTCGTGGCGGCTCGGGATCACGCCCGCCGCACACGGGAGGCGGCGGGTCTCGGGCGACGGCCCGAGGGCGGCTGGGCCGTGGTGTGCAGCGCCGAGGCGCACTCGTCGGTGAAGTCGGCGGCCGAGATCATGGATGTCGACGTGATCGCGGTGCCCGGCGGCGACACCGGTTCGCTGTCGGCCGATGCGGTGCGCGCCGCGCTGGAGTCGGACGGCGAGCGGGTGTTCGCCGTGGTGGCGACGGGCGGATCGACCAACTTCGGCATCGTCGACGACATCGCGGGCGTGGCCGCGCTGAAGGACGACTTCGACTTCTGGCTGCACATCGACGGCGCCTACGGCCTCACCGCGATGCTGTCTCCGCTCGGGCGGGAGCACTTCGCGGGCGTCGAGCGCGCCGACTCGGTGATCGTCGATCCGCACAAGTGGCTGTTCGCGCCCTACGACGTCTGCGCGCTCATCTACCGGGATCCCGAGCGCGGTCGTCTCGCGCACACGCAGCACGCCGAGTACCTCGACGTGCTCACCGATCGCGCGCTGTACGACCCCTCCGATTACTCGATCCAGCTCACCCGGCGCCCGCGCGGCCTGCCGCTGTGGTTCTCGCTCGCCACGCACGGCGCCGCGACCTATCGCGACGCTGTGACGCACTCGCTCTCGCTCGCCCGCGAGATCGCCGACGAGATCAAGCGCCGACCGGGCTTCTCCCTGGTGCGGGAGCCGCAGCTCTCGGTCGTGGTGTTCGAGCGCGACGGATGGGAGAAGGCCGACTACGAGCGCTGGTCGGACGCGCTGCTCGAGGAGCAGCAGGCCTTCGTCGTGCCCAGCTCGCACGCAGGCCGCACCAACGCCCGCTTCGCGATCGTGAACCCGCTCACCACCTTCGAGCAGCTCAGCGCGATCCTCGACACGATGGAGTAGCTGGGCGCCCCCCACGCCCCGTACACCCCGAAGTGGGAGTCGCAACACGCCGTCTCACATGTGTCGAGAC
>JASGDX010000381.1:0-3466 GCA_047606985.1 Leucobacter sp.
CTCGAACCTACGGGGAGATTACTTGGAGCCGAAGTTCTTGAAGCGCTGGTTGAACTTCTCAACGCGACCGGCCGAGTCCATGATGCGCTGCTTGCCCGTGTAGAACGGGTGCGAGGCGCTCGAGATCTCGACATCGATGACGGGGTAGGTCTCGCCGTCGAGCTCGATGGTCTTCTCGCTGGTCAGCGTGGAGCGGGTGAGGAAGGTCTCGCCCGAGGCCAGGTCGCGGAAGACGATGGCGTTGTACTCCGGGTGGATGTCGGTCTTCATGGGTGTTCCTTAGTTCGCCTTGGTGAGGATGTGTAGCAGCACACCCTGAGGTCTTGGGATCGGCGGGGCGAGCCCGCACCAACTGCCTACTCTATCACGAGAAGCGCGCGGTGGCGGCGTAGCGCCCGTTGGAGACGCTCAGCTCGAACGGCATGCCGAACGTGGCCTCGAGGCTCTCCGGCGTGAGCGTCTCAGCGATCGGCCCCGCGGCCTGCACCCGGCCGTCGCGCAGCATGAGCACGTGGGTGAAGCCCGGGGGCACCTCCTCGACGTGGTGCGTCACCATGATCATGGCCGGCGAGTGCGGCGACTGCGCGAAGCCGGAGAGCATCCGCAGCAGCCGTTCGCGGGCGCCGAGGTCGAGGCTCGCGCTGGGCTCGTCGAGCAGCAGCAGCTCGGGATCCGTCATCACCGCGCGGGCGATGAGGGCGCGCTTGCGCTCCCCGTCGCTGAGCGTGCCGTAGGCGTGGTCTGCGAAGTCGCCGAGATCCCATTCGGCGAGGATGCGCTCGGCCTGGCGCACGTCGATGTCGTCGTAGTGCTCGTTCCAGCGGCCCTCGACGGAGTACGCGGCGGTGAGCACCAGGTCGCGCACGCGCTCGTTCGCGGGGATGCGGCGCCCGGTGGCCGAGGAGACGAACCCGATGCGGTTGCGCAGCTCGAAGATGTCGACGCGGCCGAGGCGCTTGTCGAGCACGTCGACGGTGCCGGTCGTCGGGTAGTCGTTGGCGGTGGCGAGCTTCATGAGCGTCGTCTTGCCCGCGCCGTTGGGGCCGAGGATCACCCACCGCTCCGAGTCGTCGACCGACCAGTCGATCCCGTCGAGGATCGGGCGGTGGTTGCGCACGTAGGTGACATCGGAGAGCCGCAGCACATTGACCATGCCAGCAACTCTATCCTTGGAACCATGACTTCAACCGGTGCCACACGGCCCCTCGTCGTGCTCGATTGCGATTCCACCACGATCCGGGACGAGGTGATCGAGCTGCTGGCCGATGCCGCCGGCACCCGCGCGGAGGTCGCGGAGGTCACCGAGCGGGCCATGCGCGGCGAGCTCGACTTCGCCGAGAGCCTGCGCGAGCGGGTGGCGACGCTCGCGGGCACGCCCGAGACGGTGTTCGGGGAGGCGCTGGGGCGGATCCGCCTCTCCCCCGGCATCCGCGAGCTCATCGCCGCCGTCCACGAGCGCGGGGGGAAGGTCGGCGTCGTGTCGGGGGGCTTCCACGAGGTGCTGGACCCGCTGGCGGAGCGCCTGGGGCTCGACTTCTGGCGGGCCAACCGGCTGGAGGTCGCGGACGGGGCGCTTACCGGGCGCACCGTGGGGCCCGTGATCGATGCGGAGGCCAAGGCCGCGGCGCTGCGGGAGTGGGCCGCCGCCGCGGGGATCCCGCTGTCGGCGACCGTCGCCGTGGGCGACGGGGCCAACGACCTGCGCATGATGGAGGTCGCGGCGATCGGCGTGGGCTACAACGCGAAGCCCGTGGTGCGCGAGCGGGCCGACGAGTCGATCGAGGACGACCTCGCGCTCGTGATCCCGCTGCTCGACCGGCTGGGCTGAGCGGGCGAGGCCGAGGGAAGGGCGGACACGCCGAGCGCGCAGCGCTCAGTGACCCATGCCCGGCCAGCCGCTCGAGGAAACGCGTCAGCGTTTCGCGGCGATGCCGCCGGGGCCGCCCTCGGCCCCGGGTATTTGGCATTCGGGGGGTCGCCGAGCGCGCAGCGCTCAGTGACCCATGCCCGGCCAGCCGCTTGAGGAAACGCGTCAGCGTTTCGCGGCGATGCCGCCGGGGCCGCCCTCGGTCCAGGGTATTTGGCATTTGGGGGGTCGCCGAGCGCGCAGCGCTCAGTGACCCATGCCAAGGCCCCCGTCGACCGGGATCACGGCGCCCGAGATGTAGGCGGCGTCGTCGCCCGCGAGGAAGGATGCTGCCCCGGCGATCTCGGCGACACGCCCGAAGCGGCCGGCGGGGATGTTCGAGAGGTACTGCTGCTGCTGCGCCTCGGGCAGCGCCGCTGTCATGTCGGTCTCGATGAAGCCGGGGGCGATGACGTTGGCGGTGATGCCTCTGGAGCCGAGCTCGCGCGTGAGCGAGCGGGCGAAGCCGACGAGCGCCGCCTTCGACGAGGAGTAGTTGATCTGGCCGGGCGAGCCGTACAGGCCGACGACCGACGAGATGAGGATGACGCGGCCGAAGCGCCCCTTGAGCAGGCCCTTCGCGGCGCGCTTCACCACGCGGAAGGTACCGGTGAGGTTGGTGTCGATGACGCTGGTGAACTCCTCCTCGCTCATGCGGAGCAGCAGGGTGTCCTTGGTGATGCCGGCGTTGGCGACGACCACCTCGACGGCTCCGAGCTGCGCCTCGATCTCGGTGAACGCCGCGTCGACCGAGGCCGTGTCGCCCACGTCGGCGCGCACGGTGAGCGCGCCCTCGGGGCCGCCCTCGCCCGAGCGCGAGGTGACGGCGACGCGATGGCCGTCGGCGATCATGCGCTCGGCAATGGCGTAGCCGATGCCGCGGTTGCCGCCGGTGACGAGTACGGTGCGCGAGGTGGTCATGGGGGTCCTTCCGTCGAAACAGCTGCGATCCAGCCTATGCGACCGCGGATCGCGGCGCGGGCTGACGCGCGGCCCGGTTCTGGGCGGGGGCACAGCGAGCTCCGCGCCTCACGGCGTAGGCTGGAGCGGGACGGAGAAGGGACGCATGGCGAAGAGTTACAGCGTGACGTCGGCCGGCGTGAACCCGGCCGAGGATCGCGCGCACCGTATGCGCATGTACTTCATCGCGATGAGCCTGCGCGTGGTCTGCGTCGCGTCGCTGTTCTGGCTGCACGGCTGGTGGGTGCTGATCGCGGCCGCGGGCGCCGTGCTCCTCCCCTGGTTCGCGGTGATGGTGGGCAACGCCGTGGCTCACGGCGGGGAGGAGAGCCCCGAGACGCCCGAGCCGCTGCGCATCGAGGGCGGCGCTGATCCCGAGCCCGCCGCGCCGGCCGATGCGCTGATCGTGGTCGATGTGGAGCCCGCGCGCCGAGCGAGCGGCGATCCGGCGGCGGATGCGGTTCGGGATCAGGGAGCCCCTTCCTCGCCGGGCGATCCGGGGGCGGAATCCGCATGACCGGCGTCGTGCCCGGCTCCGCGGCCGGTCTTGCGGCGGCTTCCCTGCCGCTGACGCTCGGCAGCCCGCTCGCGAGCACTCGA
>JASGDX010000382.1:0-2765 GCA_047606985.1 Leucobacter sp.
GACGCGCAGGCGGTGCGCCAGCCCGGCCTCTGGGACGCCGAGCGCCCCGCCGTGACGCTGGCCGACGTCGCAGGCCTCGCCGAGGTCAAGCAGCACATCGACTCGACCTTCCTGGCCCCGCTGCGGAACCCGGAGCTCGCGGCCGCGTTCGGCCAGACGCCGGGAGGATCGCTGCTGATGTACGGCCCGCCCGGCTGCGGCAAGACGTTCATCGCGAAGGCGATCGCGGGCGACCTGGGCGCCTCCTTCATCCACGTCACGCTCGCGGATCTGCTGAGCAAGTGGATCGGCGACAGCGAGAAGGCCGTCCAGAGCGTGTTCCGCGACGCCCGCGCCGCCGCGCCCTGCGTGATCTTCTTCGACGAGTTCGACGCCCTCGGCGGTCGCCGCACCTCGGGCGGCGGGGGCTCGCAGTCGATGCGCATGATCGTGACCCAGCTGCTCGAGGAGCTCGACGGCGTCACCAGCGAGAACGACGGCGTGTACTTCCTCGCCGCGACCAACCGTCCGTGGGACATCGATCCCGCCCTCAGGCGCCCCGGCCGCATCGACAAGACGGTGCTCGTGCTGCCGCCCGACGCGGTGGCGCGGGCCGCGATCCTGCAGGGCGATCTCGAGGGCAAGCCGGTGGACGACGTCGACATCACCTCGATCGCCGCCGCGACCGAGGGCTTCTCGGGTGCCGACATCGCCCAGGTCGCGAAGATCGCGCTGCAGCAGTCGCTGCAGGCGTCGATGACCGCGGGATCGCTCGTGCCGGTGACCACCGAGGCGCTGCTCGAGGCGGTGGCCGGCATCACCCCGTCGACGACCACGTGGTTCGACCAGGTGGCCCCCGTCATCGAGTACGGCGTCGACGACGGCACCTTCGAGCAGCTGCGGGCCTATCGAGTGAAGCACGGGATGCGATGATCGGGCGGAGTCCGTTCGGTCGCCGGGGGGCCTCGGGCCCGCATCCCGAGCCAGGCGCCGATCCCATCGATGTCCAGCGCGCGGCGATCGAGCACGATCGCGACCTCGCCTGGGAGCTCTTCGAGGCGAAGCCCACGCACCGGCGCATCCCGGAGCTCGCGCAGAGCGTCCTGGCGCGGGAGCCGAGCTTCACCGGGATGATCGCGCTGCTCGCGCTGCACCGGAGGGCCTGCGGCGACAACGACGAGGCCAGGCGCCTGCTGCGGGACCTGCTGCGGCGGCGGGATCGCCAGTACCTGAGCGTCCTCAGGCTCCTGCGAGACCTCGAGTACGAAGACAAGGACTATGCGGGTTCGCGGCAACTCGCCGAAGCGGTGCTGCGCGAGGACCCGGAGGCCGACTGGATGGACCGCATGGTGTTCGCGACCGCGCTGGTCTACACGGGCGACCGCGAAGCGGGCTGGAGGATGATGGACGAGGCCGTCGAGTTCAGCGCGCGCACCGATCCCGAGCGCTACCCGCGCGCGCTCACCCAGCGCGCGGCGCGCTTCCTGTCGACGGGCGCGCCGCCGCACCGCTTCCTCCCCGCCGCCGAGGAGGCGATCGCCGCGAACCCTGCGGAACCGAAGCTTTCGACCGCACTCGCGTACGCCTACATGTTCCACTACCGATTCGAGGAGGCGGAGGCCCTGCTGCTGCGCGTGCTGCGGGAGGATCCCACCGACGCGATCGCGCAGGGCGGCATGATCATGGTGCGGGGGTTCCTGGATCCCGTCGAACGCGGCGACGCCACGATCGACGACTTCCGCGGTGCGGGCATGGGGGAGGCGATGTGGCGCATCATGTACGAGCAGGTGTTCGACTGCGGTCTCGAGGACGCGCTCGCCGCGCTGCGCAAGGTGCTGCCGCGCCCGCTCGTGCGCGTCCTGCGCGGGGGACTCAGGAAGAAGGTCGCCCGGAAGACGGAGGGCAATGCGACGCTGCTCGCGTGGCACGACGGTCAGGATCCCGGGACGGGGGACGCGTGGGGCCTCGACGAGCCCTTCCGGCTGATGTCGTCCGGGGAGATCGACGAGATGGAGCGCGCGATCCAGGAGGATCCGGCGGCCTGGCCCATGGGGGACTCCGAACGCGAGTCCTTCACGCTGATCGCCACGGATGACGCGGGCGCCTTCTTCTTCGAGGGATACGCCGGCCGGCTCTACCGTCGCTGCGCCGGCGAAGAGGAGCGGGAGGTCGCCCCGAGCCTCGCCGACTGGGCGTGGGATCGCGTGGTCGCCTTCGGCGGCGACGATCCGCGGCCGGGCAGCGCGCGGGGGATGGAGGGCAGCGCATGAGTGATGGGGACGAGCGCGTGCCGGTACCCGACGATGCGGAGCGCGCGGCGATCGAACGCGACCGCGATCTCGCGTGGGAGCTCTCGGATTACCGGCTGGATCATCCGCGGATCGCTGAGCTCACGCAGAGCGTGCTGGCACGGGAGCCGACGTTCACCGGCATGATCATCCTGCTCGCGCTGCACCGCGAGGCCTGCGGCGAGGTCGAGGAGGCCCGGCGGCTGTTGCGGGAGCTGATGGGCCGGCGCGACCGCCAGTACGTCAACGCCGTCAAGAAGCTGCGCGATCTCGAGTTCTCCCAGGGCGACCACCGGGAATCGCTGCGCCTCGCCGACATCGTGCTGCGGGAGACCCCGGAGGTCGACTGGCTCGACCTCATGGATCACGCCAGCGCGCTGGTGTTCGTCTCGGGCCCCGAGGCCGGCTGGCGCGAGATCGATGACGCGGTCGAGCTGTGCGCCAGGGCCGACCCGGAGCAGTACCCGCACGCGCTCGGGCAGCGCGCGTTGCGACTGC
>JASGDX010000383.1:0-5338 GCA_047606985.1 Leucobacter sp.
AAACCCCCCGCACCGCAGAACCCCGCACGCAGTGGGGGCCCCGATCCCGCGCCTCGAAGGAGCGGGATCGGAGCCCTCCGGGCAAACCGGCAAACTGGCAAACCCGAACAGCCACCGCCCCGAAAGGGGAAAACCGGGCATCGCGATCTCAGCCCGGTTTCCCCTCTCAGCACGGCACGAAGCCGCAAGCGGCGCCTACACCCCCGTGTAGTACCCGTCGGCCACGGTCAGAGCGGCGTCGATGATGTCGAGGCCGGCGACCAGATCCTCCTCGCTGATGATCAGCGGCGGGGCGATCTGCAGGCGGTTGAAGTGGGTGAAGGGCCACAGACCGGCGTCCTTGCACGCGGCGATCACGGCGTTCATCGGCGCCGCGGCGGGGCCCGAGGCGTTGAACGGCACGAGCGGCTCGCGGGTGGCGCGATCCACCACGAGGTCGAGCGCCCAGAACAGCCCGCGACCGCGGAACTCGCCCACCGAGGGGTGCTTGGCGGCGAGCTCGGCCAGGCGCGGCTCGACGACGCGCGCGCCGAGATCCCGCACCCGCTCGAGGATCTGCTCCTGCTCGAAGATGTCGAATGTCGCGACGCCCGAGGCGCAGGCGAGCGGGTGCCCCGAGTAGGTGAGGCCGCCGGGGAACGGGCGCTCGGCGAAGGTGTTGTGGATCTCCTCGGAGATGACCACGCCGCCCAGCGGCACGTAGCCCGAGTTGACGCCCTTCGCGAAGGTCACGAGATCGGGGCGCACGTCGAAGGCCTGGTAGGCGAACCACTCGCCGGTGCGGCCGAAGCCGACCATGACCTCGTCGCAGATCAGCACGATGCCGTACTTGTCGCAGATGGCGCGCACGCCGGGCAGGTAGCCGGGCGGCGGCACGAGCACGCCGTTGGTGCCGGTGACGGTCTCGAGGATGATGGCCGCGATCGTGTTCGGACCCTCGAGCTGGATGGTGCCCTCAAGGTGCGCGAGCGCGCGCTCGGTCTCCTGCTCGGGGGTCTCGGCGTAGAACGCGGAGCGGTACTGGTAGGGGCCGCTGAAGTGCACGACGAAGGGATCGAGCACGCCGTTGGCCCAGCGGCGGGGCTCGCCCGTCATGGTGATGGCCGTGGCGGTGGAGCCGTGGTACGAGCGGTAGCGGGCGAGCACCTTCTGGCGGCCGGTGTGGTGGCGGGCCATGCGCACCGCGTACTCGTTGGCGTCGGCGCCGCCGTTGGTGAAGAACACCGAGCGGGTGCCCTCGAAGGAGTGCTCGACGACGCGCTTGGCGAGTTCGCCGCGCACGTCGTTGGCGAGGGCGGGCTGGATGGTCGCGAGGCGCCCGGCCTGATCCTGGATCGCCTTGACGAGGCCCGGGTGCTGGTGGCCCAGGTTGAGGTTGACGAGCTGGGACGAGAAGTCGAGGTACTCCTTGCCGTTGTAGTCCCAGAAGCGCACGCCCTCGCCCTTGGCGACCGGCAGCGGGTCGATGGCGCCCTGCGCCGACCACGAGTGGAAGACGTACTGGCGGTCGTTGGCGCGCACCTCGCGCTGCGCCTCGGTGTCGCCGAAGCTCTGCTCGGCGCCGTTCAGGTCGATGAAGTCGGCCAAAGTGTTCTCCTTCAGAGAGGGTTCAGACGGGGATGTGTCGATTCTGCCGCATTCGGGCGCGCAGCGGTGCCCGGCACCGGAAAATCCGGGCCGGGCACCGCCGATGCGCGGGATCCGGTCAGCTGTTGCTCGGGAAGCCGAGGTCGATCCGCGACTGGTCGGGGCTGGGCCAGCGGGTGGTGACGACCTTCGAGCGGGTGTAGAAGTTGATCGACTCGGGGCCGTAGATATGGGCGTCGCCGAAGAGCGAGTCCTTCCAGCCGCCGAAGGAGAACGACCCGACGGGCACGGGGATCGGCACGTTGATGCCGACCATGCCGGCCTCGACCTCGAACTCGAAGGCGCGCGCGGTGCCGCCGTCGCGGGTGAAGATGGCGGTGCCGTTGCCGAACTGGTGGTCGTTGATCAGCTGCAGGCCCTCCTCGTAGCTGCCGACGCGCACGATGGCGAGCACGGGGCCGAAGATCTCGTCGCGGTAGACCTTGCTGTCGGTCTGGACGTGGTCGAGCAGGGTGACGCCGGTGAAGAAGCCGTCGCCCTCGAACTGCTGCTCGCGGCCGTCGACCACGATGGTCGCGCCCTCGGCCTCGGCGCCGGCGACGTACGACTCGACGCGCTCCTTGGCCTCGCGGCTGATGAGCGGGCCCATCTCGGATGCGGGATCGGTGCCGTCGCCGATGGTGAGGTTGGCGATGCGGGTCTCGAGCTCGGGGACGAGGCGGTCGGCCACGTCGCCGACGGCGACGACCACGGAGACGGCCATGCAGCGCTCGCCGGCCGAGCCGTAGGCCGCTGAGATCGCGGCGTCTGCGGTGACGTTGATGTCGGCGTCGGGCATCACGAGCATGTGGTTCTTCGCCCCGCCGAGGGCCTGCACACGCTTGCCGTTGGCGGCGGCGCGCTGGTAGATCGACTTCGCGATGGGCGTGGAGCCGACGAAGGAGACGGCCTTCACGTCGGGGCTGTCGAGCAGCGCGTCGACGGCGACCTTGTCGCCGTGGACCACGTTGAGCACGCCGGCGGGCAGGCCGGCCTCGGCGAAGAGGTCGGCGATGAACACCGAGGCGGAGGGGTCGCGCTCCGAGGGCTTCAGCACGACGGTGTTGCCGCACGCGATGGCCGAGGCGATCATCCACAGCGGCACCATCACCGGGAAGTTGAACGGGGTGATAGCCGCGACCACGCCCACGGGCTGCTTGATCGAGTGCACGTCGACGCCGGTGGCGACCTGCTCGTCGCGCTCGCCCTTCAGCAGGTGCAGCAGGCCCGATGCGAACTCGACGTTCTCGAGGCCGCGCGCGATCTCGCCGGCCGCGTCCGAGAGCACCTTGCCGTGCTCGCTGGTGACGATCGCGGCGAGCTCGGGGGTGCGCTGCTTGAGCAGCTGACGCAGGTTGAAGAACACGTCGGCGCGCTTGGTGAGGCTGGTTCTCCGCCACTTCGGCAGCGCGGCCTTCGCTGCGGCGATGGCCTCCTCGACGGTCGCGGCCGATGCGATCGCCAGCTCGTGCTGCTGTTCGCCCGTCGCCGGGTTGTAGACCGGCTGGGTGCGCTCGGCGGCGGTGCTCCGCTCGCCGCCGATGACGTGGGGGATGAATGCCATGCGACAGTCCTCTCGATTCGATCAATGTGTTCGGGATCGCGGGATCCCTTCAAATCCAAGTATCACAGCGCTGTTGCGCTCGAGACACCGGCACTCGATCCGCACTTTGCCGATTTCCCGTACACTTTGTATGACATCGTTTGCGCCCCACCGCAACTGCTGAACTCACCGTTGCTACGGCGCTCACCGTTGCTACGGACCAGAACCCACAGATCCATCCGCAATAACGGTGAGCGCCGTCGTTGCGGTGCGGACGAAACGCAGTATGCGGGATCCACCTGCGGCTCGCATGCTCTCTCAGAGCCAGGAGAGGCGCCCCCGCCACTCCCCCCGTCCACCTGTCTCACCGCAACTGCTGAACTCACCGTTGCTACGGCGCTCACCGTTACTACGGACCAGAACCCACAGATCCATCCGCAATAACGGTGAGCGCCGTCGTTGCGGTGCGAGAGTGAGGCACGACGACGGGACTTGACCGATGTCGGAGCCGGCACCCCGAGCATGAGCCGCGGATAGCAGAGAAGCGGATAGAGAAGAAGAAGAAGAAGAAGAAGAAGCATGGACGCAACGCAGACGCAGGGCCGCATCACGGTGCGGGAGGCGCTCGAGCTGCCCGAGATGCGGGCGGGCGATCCCGAGCTGATCGCGGGATCGCGGGGCCTCGACCGGGAGATCCGCTGGGCGCACGTCGTAGCCGGGTCGGCGGCGGTGAGCCTGCTCGACGGCGGCGAGCTCGTGCTGACCACGGGCGCCGCCTGGCCGCGGGAAACCGAGGGCCTCGCGCCGCTCGCCGCCCGGCTCGTGGCCGCCGATCCCGCCGCGGTGGTGCTCGAGCTGGGCCGCAACTTCGACGCCACCCCGCCCCCGCTCGCAGAGGCCTGCGAGGCGGCGGGCATCCCGCTCGTGGTGCTGCACCGCGAGGTGCGCTTCGTGCAGATCACGCAGCGCATCCACCAGCGGGTGCTCGCCGAGCAGCACGAGGCGCTCGCGGCCCGGGCCGAGGTGCACTCGATGCTGACGGAGCTGGGGCTCAACCGCAGCCCCGTCGACTACGTGGTCGAGCGGCTCTCCGATACGATCGGCGCTCCGGTGGTGCTCGAGGACTCGGCGGGTCGCGTAGTGGCGTGGTCGGGATCGGCGAGCGCCGAGCAAGTACTCGCGCCCTGGGCGGGTCAGGCGGGCACCCCGGGCGCGGCTGGCACGGCCGGTGCTCGGGGAACGACCGGCGCAGCAGGCGCGGAGGGCACGGCAAGCCCTGCGGGCACAGCGAGCCTTGCCGGTGCGGCGAACGCAGCAGGCGCGGTGGGCGCGGTGAGTGCAGCGGGCGCGATAGGCACGATCGGCGCACCGGACACGACGGGCGGTGCCGGCGCAGCGGGAACGGCGAACGCACCGAACGTTGCCGGCGCAACCGGCGCAGCGAATACGGCAGGCAGGGCGGACTCGGCGCGCACCACGAGCACGACCGGCGCGCAAAGCGCGACCGGTATGACGAGCACAGCCGACACGACGACCGACGCGACAACCGACACGACGACCGACGCGACAACCGACGCAACGGCCGACGCCGCTCGGGACCGCGTGCCCGTCGAGGCGCAGGGCCGCCGCTGGGGCCACCTCACCGCGCTGCCGGGACCGCCCCACCCCGCGGGGCGCCGCACCGTGCTCGAGCTCGGCGCCTTCGCCCTCGCGCTGGGCCGCCTCGCCGATCCCGACGGCGAGCAGTGGCTGCGGCTCGGCTCGAAGCGGGTCTTCGACGTGCTGCTCGGCGGCCGCTACCGGCGCACGGGCGAGCTCGCAGCGCAGCTGGCCGCGAGCGGACTGCCCGTGGATGGCCGGGTGCTGATCGGGGCGACGCTGCGCGGGATCGGCGGTTTCGGCGCAGCGGGATCGGCCGACGCGCCGTTCGAACGCGCCGTCCTGGAGACCGCTCTGCGCCGTGCGACGGCTCCCGAGGGCCGCGCGATCATCGCACCCGATCCGGACGACGCGGGACGGCGCAGCGGGGAGGGCGGCGAGGGCCCGATCCTGCTCGCGCTGCTCTCGTTCCCGCAGGGCGACCCCCGCATCGCGGATCGCGCAGCCGCCGTGCCCCCGCTCGCCGCCCGCCTCGCCCGCGAACTCGACGCGCTGCTCCCCGACTCCGTG
>JASGDX010000384.1:0-2903 GCA_047606985.1 Leucobacter sp.
GCAAACACAGCGAGACGAAGTCCCCCCACTCGGATTCGAACCGAGACTGTGCCGATTTTAAGTCGGCTGCCTCTGCCAGTTGGGCTATAGGGGGGTCGACGCCCATCTTCCCACGCCCCCGCAGAGCGGCGCTCCCGGGGGCATGAAGCAGGCCCCGCCGTCGGGCAGAACGGCGGGGCCTGCTGGTCTCAGATCCAGCGTTCATCTCGCCAGACTCGATGAACGCGAGGGCGGCGCGCCCGTCTCGACCGGCTCGATGCGCTCGGGGGCATCGCACACATCTCGCCAAGCTCGATGAACGCGTCGGGCGGCCGCCTACGCGCTCAGGCGCTCGCGCAGCCCGGCGAGCTGCTCGCGCAGTGCGGCCGGCACCCGGTCGCCGAACTGCGCGAAGAACTCCTCGGTGAGGTCGGCCTCGGCCAGCCACGACGCGGGGTCGATCGCGAACAGCTCCTCGAGGTCGGCCTCGGGCACCTCGATGCCGTCGAGGTTGAGCTCTCCGGCCGCGGGAACGGTGCCGATGGGGGTCTCGCGGCCCTCCACCTCACCCTCGACGCGGCGGATCACCCAGTCGATGACGCGCGAGTTGTCGCCGAAGCCCGGCCACAGGAAGCGGCCGTCCGCGCCCTTGCGGAACCAGTTGACCTGGAACATCTTGGGGGCCTTGTCGCCGAGCCGCTCGCCGATCTCCAGCCAATGGCCCCAGTAGTCGGCCATGTTGTAGCCGCAGAAGGGCAGCATCGCGAAGGGATCGCGGCGCAGCTCGCCGACGGTGCCCTCCTGCGCCGCGGTCTTCTCGGACGAGATGGTCGCGCCGATGAAGACACCGTGATCCCAGCCGAGCGACTGGGCGACGAGCGGCACGTTGGTGGCGCGACGGCCGCCGAAGAGGATCGCATCGAGCGGCACGCCGTCCTGCTCGTACCAGTCCTGGGCGAGGGTGGGGGTCTGCTGGATCGGCACGGTGAAGCGCGAGTTGGGGTGCGCGGCCGGGCGGCCGGCGTCGGGCGTCCAGTCCTCGCCCTGCCAGTCGATGAGATGCTCGGGCGCCTCATCGGTCTTGCCCTCCCACCACACGTCGCCGTCGTCGGTCAGCGCGACGTTGGTGTAGATGGTGTTGCCCCACAGGGTCTCCATCGCGACGGGGTTGGTCGACTCGCCTGTGCCGGGGGCGACGCCGAAGAAGCCGGCCTCGGGGTTGATCGCGTAAAGGCGGCCGTCTGGGCCTGGGCGCAGCCAGGCGATGTCGTCGCCGATGGTCTCGACTTTCCAGCCGGGGATCGTGGGCTGCAGCATCGCGAGGTTGGTCTTGCCGCAGGCCGAGGGGAAGGCGGCCGAGAGGTGGTAGGCCTTGCCGGTCACGGTGTTGGTGAGTTTGAGCAGCAGCATGTGCTCGGCGAGCCAGCCCTCGTTGCGGCCCATCACCGAGGCGATGCGCAGCGCGAAGCACTTCTTCGAGAGCAGGGCGTTGCCGCCGTAGCCCGAGCCGTACGACCACACCTCGAGGGTCTCGGGGAAGTGGGTGATGTACTTGGTGTCGTTGCAGGGCCAGAAGTCGTCGGCCTCGCCCTCCTCAAGGGGGGCGCCGACCGAGTGCACGGTGCGCACCCACTCGATCCCTGGCACGATGCCGTCGAGCGCCGCCTGCCCCATGCGGGTCATGATGCGCATGTTGAGCACTGCGTACGGGGAGTCGGTGATCTCGATCCCGAGTTGCGTGATCGCGCCGCCGACGGGGCCCATCGAGAACGGCACCACGTACATCGCGCGGCCGCGCATCGCGCCGTCGAAGAGGGGCATGAGCTCGGCCTTCATCTCGGCGGGAGCGGCCCAGTTGTTGGTGGGGCCGGCGTCCTCCTCCTTCTCGGAGCAGATGAAGGTGCGGTCCTCGACGCGGGCCACGTCGGCCGCGTGCGAGCGCGCGAGGAAGCTGCCGGGGCGCAGATCCTTGTTGAGGGGGATCAAGGATCCCGCCTCCACCATCTCGGCGGTGATGCGGTTCCACTCGTCCTGCGAGCCGTCGCACCAGATCACCTCGGAGGGCTTCGTCAGCTCGGCGACCTCGGTCACCCACTGCAGCACCTCCTCGTTGGCGGTGGTGGCGTTGGCACGCACGAGATCCTCGGCGGTGATCTCGATGACCGGAGTGGCGCTCATGTTCTCTGTTCTCCTTAGGTTGCCCGTGATGGGATCGGGCGCTGTCGGTGAAGAATCGGTGACATCTCCATTCTCGACAGGCCATTCGTCTCCCATTCGCCACATCAGCCGTAAAGTTTTGCAGTTCTTGCCATATAGTCAAGATATGACCCCCGATTCGACCCCTACGCAGAGCGAAGCCGAGTTCGACCGGTTGCTGCTCGGGAAACGGCTGAGACACTTCCGCACCCGCGCCGGCCTCACCCTCGACCAGCTCGGTGAGCGACTGGGAGTCGCGGCGAGCCAGCTCTCCCTCATCGAGAACGGCCGCCGCGAACCACGGCTCGGGCTGCTGCAGGCCGCAGCGCGCGAGCTCGGGATCGATCCCTCGGAGCTGCTGAAGCGCGAGGCCCCGGATCGCCGCAGCGCCCTCGAACTCGAGCTCGAGCGGGCGCAGACCGCACCGGGGTACGTGCGCCTCGGCCTCCCCCATGTGCGCGCCCCGCGCACGCTCGGGGACGACGCGCTGGAGTCGCTGGTGGGCCTGCACCGCGAGCTCGCGCGGCGATCCCGAGCCGCGGCCACCACCTCCGAGGAGGCCCGCCGCGCCAACACCGCCATCCGCCTGCAGATGCGCGAGCGCGACAACTACATCCACGACATCGAGCTCATGGCCTCCGACCTCATGCGGCGCATCGGCCACGCCGCTGGAGCCGTCACCCACCGCCAGGTCGCGATGGCCGCCGAGCTGCTCGGCTTCACCCTCA
>JASGDX010000385.1:0-12474 GCA_047606985.1 Leucobacter sp.
ATGGAGAGCTGGAAGTGTGTCGCCATGAGGTCGGACGAGGCGCCGGCCCACATGACCGCGTAGAAGGTGACGCCGGCGGCGCCGATCGCGGTGCGGGTTGGGGCGTTGCGCGGGCGGTCGAGGATGTGGTGCTCGCGCTTGTCGCCGGTGACCCACGACTCGATGAAGGGGTAGGCCGCGACCAGCACGAGGAAGACGCCGATGACGATGAGCGGCAGCAGCATGTTCCACGACCAGGTGAAACCGAACCACTCGGCCTCCAGGCCCGGCGGCACCAGGCGCAGCATGCCGTCGGCGAAGCCGATGTACCAGTCCGGCTGGGTGCCGGCTGACACGGGCGACGGGTCGTAGGGGCCGTAGTTCCAGATCGGGTTGATTCCGACGAGCGAGGCGATCAGCGCGATCACGCCGAAGACGATGAAGAAGAAGCCGCCGGCCTTCGCGGCGTACACGGGGAGGATCGGATAGCCGATCACGTTCTGCTGCGTCTTGCCCGGTCCGGGGTACTGCGTGTGCTTGTGGATGACCACGAAGGCGAGGTGCATCGCCACGAACAGGATCACGAGCGCGGGCAGCACCATGATGTGCAGCATGTAGAGCCGGCCGACGATCGCGGTGCCGGGGAACTCGCCGCCGAAGAAGAAGTACGACAGGTAGGTGCCGATCACCGGGATGGCCTTGATGATGCCGTCGATGATGCGGAGGCCGTTGCCCGAGAGCACGTCATCCGGGAGCGAGTAGCCGGTGAAGCCCTCGGCCATGGCGAGCACGAAGAGCACGAAGCCGATGACCCAGTTGAACTCGCGCGGCTTGCGGAACGCACCGGTGAAGAAGATGCGGAGCATGTGCAGGCCGATCGAGGCCACGAAGAGCAGTGCCGCCCAGTGGTGCACGTGACGCATGAGCAGGCCGCCGCGCACCGAGAAGGAGATGTCGAGCGTCGAGGACATGGCCACCGACATCTCGAGACCCTTCATGGGCACGTACGGGCCTGAGTATTCGACCTCGGCCATGGAGGCTTGGAAGAACAGTGTGAGGAAGGTGCCGGACAGCAGGATCACGACGAAGCTGTAGAGCGCGACCTCGCCGAGCAGGAACGACCAGTGATCGGGGAAGATCTTCCGGCCGAACTCCTTGACGACGACGCCGATCTTGGTGCGCTCGTCGATATAGTTGGCCGCTGCTGCGGTGAATCGGCTGGTTCCGCTCTGCGCGGGGGTTTCGGTGACGGTGCTCACTTGAGGCGCTCCCAGAAGCTCGGGCCGACGGGTTCGTGGAAGTCGCTCTTGGCGACGAGGTAGCCCTCTTCGTCGACGGTGATGGGCAGCTGCGGCAGAGGCCGCTTGGCAGGGCCGAAGATGACCTTGGCGTGCTCTGCAACATCGAACTGCGACTGATGACAGGGGCACAGCAGGTGGTGCGTGTGCTGCTCGTAGAGCGCCACGGGGCAGCCGACGTGCGTGCAGACCTTGGAGTAGGCGACGATGCCGTCGTACGACCAGTCGGCGCGCTCGGGGAGCTCCTTCAGCTCGGACTGCTCGAGGCGCATGAGCAGCACGATGGCCTTGGCCTTCGCGTCGAGCAGGTTCTCGCTGCCACCGCGCTCGTCGAGGCTGAGCTTGTGGAAGTCCTCATGGTTGAGGGTCTCCGGGATGACGTGGAAGGCCGAGCCGATGGTGACCTCGCTGGCCTTGATCGGCACGCCGGAGGGATCGCGCGCCAGGCGCACCCCGGTATCCCACATGGTGTGCTTGAGCAGCTGCACGGGATCGCGGTCCTGCGGGGCCAGGCCGCGCAGCAGGGTGATGCCGGGCAGCGGGAAGGCGATCAGCGCGCCGATGAGGCTGTTGCGCACGAGCGAGCGGCGGGAGAAGCCCGACTCCTCGTCGGCGAGCTTGAACACCTCGGCGGAGGCTTCGCGGGTCGGAGCATCGCTCGGGGTGGGGTGGCGCTCGTCGATCGACTCGTGATCGGCCATGAGGGCCTTGCCCCAGTGCACCGCGCCGATGCCGACCGCCAGCAGGGCGAGCGCCATGCCGAGGCCCACGAACATCGTGTGCAGCCGGATCGCCATCAGATCTCCCGTTTCGATCGGGAAGAACATGTAGGCGAGCACGGCGCCGAGGCTGCCCGCGATCGAGATGTAGAAGAGCGTGTAGACCGTGCGCTCGGCGCGCTTGGCCCTCTTCGGATCGAGATCCGTCACGCGCTTGCGATGCGGGGGAAGGCCCGGATTCTGCACGGCGTCGGACGGAACGACCGCGGTGCCTACCGCCGCCTCGTCCGAGCCGTGGCCCTGGGCGGCGACAACGGCGTCATCGCCACCGCTGTTCTTCGCTTCCTCTGCCATGTTGCTCCTTGACTCCTGACTCATGAACTCGTTGCGCGTCGTCGGATCAGTTCGACTTCGCGGTGACCCACACGGTGAGGCCGACGACGGCGCCCAGGCCGATCACCCAGATGAACAGGCCCTCGGCCACCGGGCCGATCGAGCCGAGGGTGAGGCCGCCGACCGCCGGCTTCTCCTCGATGTACTTCAGGTAGGAGATGATGTCGGCCTTCTCCTGGGGGGTGATGTTGGCGTCGTTGAAGACGGGCATGTTCTGCGGGCCGGTGATCATGGCCTCGTAGATATGGGTGGGGGCCACCCCGGTCAGCTTGGGGGCGAACTTGCCCTCGGTCAGCGCGCCGCCGGCCGCGGCCACGTTGTGGCACATGGCGCAGTTGATGCGGAAGAGCTGACCGCCGCTCGCGATGCCGGCGTCGTCGCTGTCGGCCTGGAGGTAGCGGCTGTCGGGGAGCGCGGGGCCAGGGGCGAGGGAGGCGACGTAGGCCGCCATCTGCAGCGTCTGCTCCTCGGTGAACTGCTGCGGCTTCACCATGCCCTGCGGGCCCTGGAAGGCGAGGGGCATGCGCCCGGTGCCCACCTGGAAATTGACCGACGCGGCACCGGCCCCGATCAGCGAGGGGCCGTCATCGGTGCCCTGCGCACCCGCACCGTGGCAGGTGGCGCAGTTGGCGCCGAACAGCTTCTCGCCGGCCTCGATGGTCGCGGGCGACTCGAGGTCGATCTCTGCCGTGGCGGAGGTCTGGCTGAATCCCGTGTACGCGGCACCGGTCACGAGCAGGCCGACCGCAACGAGTGCGGCGGTGGCGAGAGGATGCCGACGGCCGGACTTGCGAACGTTCTTCTTGGCGCGAGCCATGTTCTCGATTACTCCTGACCCCTACTTGAGGACGTAGATGACGATGAAGAGGATGATCCACACGATGTCGACGAAGTGCCAGTAGTACGACACGACGACCGCGGTGGTCTCTTCCTTGTGCGTGAAGTTCTTGACGGCGTAGATGCGGCCGATGACCAGCAGGAACGCGACGAGGCCGAGCGACACGTGGATGCCGTGGAACCCGGTCGTCATGTAGAACCCGGCGCCGTAGGGATCGGAGGACAGGGTGATGCCCTCGGAGACGAAGTTCGCGTACTCCCAGGCCTGGCCTGAGACGAAGATCGCGCCCATGAAGAAGGTGAGGTAGAACCACTCGACGGTGCCCCAGTGCTTCGGGCCGGCGCCCGTGGCCCGCGGCTGCATGCGCTCGGCGGCGAAGACGCCGGCCTGCGCGGTGAAGGACGAGGCGACCAGGATCAGGGTGTTGATCAGCGCGAAGGTGAAGTTGTGCTTCTCGGTCTGCTCCGCCCAGAGCTCGGGGTTCATCGCCCGCAGCGTGAAGTAGATTGCGAAGAGGCCGGCGAAGAACATGACCTCGCTGCCGAGCCACACGATCGTGCCCACGGCGACGATGTTCGGTCGCTTCACCGAGGGCGCGGCTGACTTGATATTCATAGTGGTCGTTGTCACCCCTCCATTATGGCTGAAAGTTTGGTGTGCGTTTTCACTCGGACCCGGCGCGCCGAACTTTCTGCGAGTTTCCTGCTCAGCTTATCGGGTTTGCGGCCCTCGATAGTGCGCTCTCCAATACCACATTCATCTGATGAATTCGAGTGCGTGCGGCCTCGACGGGGTCGCACGGCGGGGCTTCGGCGCTCGATAGGATGGCCGCATGATCGACGAACACAGCTGGCCCACCGTGCTCTCGACCCTGCTCGATGGAGAGGATCTGAGCGTCTCCCAGGCGGAGTGGGCGATGACGCGATTCATGACGGGGGAGGCGAGCGGGGCGCAGATCGGCGGCTTCCTCGTCGCGCTGCGCTCGAAGGGAGTCACGGTCGAGGAGGTGATCGGGTTCCGCGACGCGATCCTGGCGGAGGCCGCGCCGATCGCCCTTCCCGCCATGTCGCTCGACATCGTCGGCACGGGAGGCGATCGCTTCGGCACGGTGAACATCTCCACCATGGCCTCGATCGTCGTGGCGGCGGCGGGGGCCCCCGTGGTGAAGCACGGCAACCGCGCGGCGAGCAGCCTCTCCGGTTCCTCCGACGTGCTGACGGCGCTCGGGATCGACCTGGCGCTCGACGCGGAAGGGCTCGCGGCGTCGTTCGAGCGCGCGGGCATCGCCTTCGTGCACGCCGCGCGTTTCCTCCCGGGCTTCCGCCACGTGGGGCCGGCGCGCGCCGAGCTCGGGATCCCCACGGTGTTCAACTTCCTCGGCCCGCTGTGCAACCCCGTGCGGCCCGAGGCCTCGGCGGTGGGCGTGGCCGACATCGACCGGGTGCCGATCTTCGTCGGCGTGTTCCGCCTGCGGGGCGCATCAGCACTGGTGTTCCGCGGCGACGACGGCCTCGACGAGCTGACCACGACCGGGCATTCGAGGCTCTGGGAGGTGAGCCGAGGGGGTCTCACGGAGCACGACATCGATCCGCGGGATCTCGGGATCCCGCGCGCGTCGATCGACGACCTGGTGGGCGGCACCCCCGAGGAGAACGCCGCGATCGTGCACCGGGTGCTCGAGGGGGAGAAGGGGCCGGTCCGCGACATCGTCGCACTGAACGCGGCCGCCGGCCTGGTGGCGTTCGACCTTGCGCAGCACCCCGAGTCGGCCGAGCGCGCGCTGCTCGAGCGGCTCGCCGAGAAGCTGGGCGATGCGGAGGACGCGATCGACTCGGGGCGCGCGGCCGCGAAGCTCGCTGACTGGGTCGAGGCGACCTCGTCGTCGGCTGCGGGCTGAGCGCTCGCACAGCGGCCGGTCGGGCGACGCGAGGGTCGCGCTCGGAGGGGATCCTGCGCTCAGCGCTCAGCGCTCGGCGGATGACGCGGACGAGCCGGCGTCCGCAACCGCGCTCGCGCCCTTCGCGCCGGTCGCTTCGGCCGACCGCTTCTTGCGCGTGTACTCCTGGAAGAACGGGAGCGGGTCGACAGGCTCGTCGTCGACGCGGATGGCGAGATGCAGATGCGGGCCGAACGACATGCCGGTGTTGCCGACCGATCCCACCTCGTCGCCCATGCGGACGACGTCGCCGACCTCGAGCGAGTGCGAGCCCATCTCCATGTGGCAGTACCGGCTCGTGACCTCGGCGCCGTCGAGCTCGTGCTCGAGCTTCAGGCCGAAGCCGCATCCATCGCTCGCGAAGCCGGCCTCGAGTACGGTGCCGTCTGCGATGGCGTGCACCGGCGTGCCTGCGGCGGCTGCGAAATCCTGCGCGTCGTGGAACTGCTCCACCGGAGCAGTGCGGTACCCGAAGCCGTCGGTGAGCGTCACCGCCGAGAAGAACGGGTAGTTGACGAGTGCATCGGGCTGGAAGACGTAGCTGGTCGGGGCCGAGGCGTCCGCGATGGAGGCGCTGACCTCGGCGAACGAGGAGGGCATGTCGTCGAGCGACACCTCGGAGAAGAGCCGCTGCGAGGAGAGCTGGGCGTCGTCGCCCGTCGCCGCGGTGCTCGCCTGATGGGTGAAGGGGAGAGCCAGTGTGAGGGTGAGCCCGCAGACGCTCGCGGCGGCTGCGACGCCCGCCAGTCGGCGGCGCAGCGGTTTGCGCCGGTGCTCGGACGCGGGGGAGAGCGCCACGGCCGGGACGTGCTCCACGAGCGGCACCCGGATCGAGTCGGTCCCGACGGGGAGCTCGGACTCCGGGACGGGGAGCGCTGAGCGCTCGCGGAGGGAGCGACGCGTCGGATACGCCGGAGCATCGTTCACAGGTGTCGGAGTGGGCATGCAGTCTTTCGGGTCGGTACCGCGCCGCTCGGGCGACGCGAAACATAACGAATAGATTACAGCGTTGCTTCGGTATCCGCCAGCGCGTCGTTCTCCGGCAGCCAGTCGAGCACGATCCGGGCGACCGGCTCGCCCGAGCTGATGAGCGCCTCGTGCCCGCGCCCGGGGATCTGACGCATCTCACCGCGGGGGAGCAGACCGGTCATGCGCACGGCCCAGCCGCGCGGGCAGACGCGATCCTCGGCGCCCCGCAGCACGAGCGCGGGCTGCTGCAGCGCGGGCAGGGACTCCTCGACGCGGTGGGCGAGCATCTGCCGCAGCTTCTTCGCGAACCACCTCGGACCGGCCTGCAGATAGGTTGCGGTGGCGCGCTCGAGCACCACGAGGGGCTCGCCCTCGGCGAGATCCTGCAGCATGCGCAGCCCCTGGCGCAGCGCGGTGCGCTCGGCGGGATTCACGGATGAGGCGATGAGCACCGCGCGCCGCACCAGAGACGGGTGCCGCACCGCGAGCTCGGCCACGACCTGGGCGCCCATCGAGTGCCCGACGGCGACGACGGGGGAGAGGCCGATCTCCTCGAGCGCGTCGGCGAGGAGGTCTGCGGTGGCCGGGATGCCGAGCGCCTCGGCGGGCTCGGCGCATTCGCCGAAGCCCGGCAGATCCACCGCTGTGACGTCGACGTGCTCGGCGATCTCCGCGATGAAGCGGCCGTAGACCCTGTGACCCATCCCGATCCCGTGCACGAGCAGCACCCTGACCGCACCGGGGCGCTCCCAGCGGAAGAATCGGAACTCGTAGTCGCCGCGGAGCACGCGGGCGCTGCGCGGCTCGCCGGGATCCCGAGCCGAATCGCCCTCGCGAACCGAGCCGGTCGAGCGGATCGGCCGGGTCATGACGCGCGCACCGCCCGGATGAAGCGCTCGATCAGCTCGGGATCCTTCTCGCCGGGTGCGCGCTCGACGCCGCTGGAGACGTCGACGCCTCCCGGCCGCGTCGCCGCGATGGCCGAGGACACATTGCCAGGGTCGAGCCCGCCGGCCAGCAGCCAGCGGTCGCCCAGGCGATCCCGAGCCGCTGTTCCGCTCCGCAGCGCGGCCAGGTCCCACGTCTCTCCCGATCCGGGCACGGCTCCGTCGACCAGCAGCCGCTCCTCGCCGAACTCGTCCGCGCGCAGCCCCGGATCCCGCTCGAGCGACGTCGCCCGCCACACCCGGGGAATCAGCGCTCGCGCCGCCGAGAAGTCGTCGGGGGAGTACGCGCCGTGCAACTGCAGCACGTCGAAGCCGAGATCCCGTGCGATGCCGGCGGCCTCGAGCGCGGGCATGCGGTTCACCACGAGCACCGCGTCGACCGCGCGCCCGCCGCCCGCCGCCTCCGATCTCGCGACGGCGATCACCTCGACCGCCTGTTCCCGCGTCGCGTGCCGCGGACTCCGCTCGCTCATCACCACGCCGACCGCGTCGGCGCCGCTCAGCACCGCGCGGCGCGTCGCCTCGGCGGTGCGCAGTCCGCAGATCTTGACGTACATGCCCACCAGTCTAGGACTGGGGGTTGTCGCGATCCCGAGCGTCGCCGCGCTCGGAGCGCTTGGTGCGGACGCCGCTCGTGCACGCGTTCATGTCGTCGAGCTCGACGCGGGCGCCGCGCTGCTCGTTCCTCGGCGGGGGGCTGAGATACCCTGTTCTGGTGGAGGCGATCGTGATCGGACCCGACGGACTCACGCGCTGCGCCTGGGTCGGAGATGACCAGGAGTACCGCCGCTACCACGACGAGGAGTGGGGCGTCCCGCTGCACGGCGACCGCGCCCTGTTCGAGAAGATGGCGCTGGAGGGCTTCCAGGCCGGCCTGTCATGGATCACGATCCTGCGCAAGCGCCCGCGGTTCCGCGAGGCGTTCGCGGGCTTCGACCCGGTCCTGGTCGCCGAATTCGGGCCGCTGCAAGTCGAGCGGTTGCTGGGGGACGCCGGCATCGTGCGCAATCGCGCGAAGATCGAGGCCACTATCTCCAACGCCGCTCTGGTGCGGGACATGGCCGACGGCGAGCTCGACGAGCTGATGTGGTCGTTCGCTCCGACCGCTCCAGCGACCGCTGAGCGCGCCCGCCCCGTCGCGATGTCCGACCTGCCCGCCGTGACCCCGGAGTCGACCGCGCTGAGCAAGGCTCTGCGGAGGCGAGGCTTCCGTTTCGTCGGTCCGACCACGATGTACGCGCTGATGCAGTCGGCAGGCATGGTCGACGACCACCTGGACGGGTGCTGGCGGGTGTCGGAGCGGTAGTGGTAGTGGTAGTTCGCGTCGCCGGCGCCTGTCGCCGACGGGATCGGCGTCGTTCGCGGTTCCGCCATCGCCGAGTCCCCATCGAACTACCGACTCCCCATCGGAATCGCGCGATCAGGGTGGGGATTCGGTAGTTTGATGGGGACTCGGCCTTTCGGTGGGGAGTCAGTAGATCGGGTGGCGGAGGGAGGGGGGGATTCTAATTTAAACTGACATAATATCGATTATCATGCATGATGGGAGGGTTCGGCCGACCGGATGCATTCGGACCTGTGGCACGCACGATAATCGACCGCCGGTGATGCTGCTGCATGCTGCAAATCGGCGCAATGAGGATCGCTGGCCGCGGACGGTTCGGCCCGCGGTCGCCCGCGCGCGATTCAAGCGCAGGCCGAGCGGCGCACTCGGACGCCGCTGCCCCGGCCTTGGCGGTCCGGGAAAGCGGCGGGATCCCGAAGCATCCGCCGACCGTCGCTCAGGAGCGCCCGGAGCTGAGCAGCAGCAGCGAGCGGGCGGCCAGCACGCTGATGCCCACCCCGCCGAACTCCCCCGCGTTCAGCGCCAGCGATGAGCTGCTCTGCCACATGGCGACGCCCGCGAGCACCAGTGCCCCGGCGACCGCGATCCAGGCGATCAGCGCGAGCGCGACGGACGTGGTGCGGCCCAGGAACGCCCGTCCGCGCGGCGTCGCCGGGCGGATCAGGCACGCGAGCGAGAATGCGAGTGCGCCGAGCGCGAGGCCGCCGAAGACGTCGCTCGGCCGGTGCCAGCCGTAGGCCAGCAGCTGCCAGCCCGCTGCCGAGAGCAGCGCGGCTCCCCCGATCGTGATGAACGAGCGCACGCGCGTCGGCACCGCCCAGATCAGCGCGCCGGTGAGCGCTGCGAACACCGTCATATGCCCGCTCGGGAATGTGTTCGTCAGGTCGAGCTCGAACAGCTGCGGACGCGTGAGCAGCTGCTGCTTCAGCAACTGCGAGGCGACGATCGCGAGCGCCGGCACCGCGGTCACCACCAGGGCGCGCTGGAAGCCGTGCACGAAGAACGCGACCACCCCGACGATCAGCAGCGCGACCGCCACCGACGGGATCGAGACGAGGTTGAGCGGCGCCGGCGGGCTGTACGTGAACTCGGCCGCGTCGAGCACGCTGTTCTCGGCGAGCTGGCCGAGGGCGAGGCGCACGCCGAGCACGTACGATCCCGCGCCCACCGCCGCCCAGAACAGGACGTACCAGAGCGCCTGGCGCCGCCCGCCCGGCACGCCGGTCACGCGGCTGCTCCCCCGGTGCGCGTCGAACGCCGCGCGTCAGCGGTCCGCACCGCCCACAGCGCCAGAGCGGCCGCCGTGGAGACGTTGAGCGAGTCGACGCCGTGCTCCATCGGGATCACCACGGAGCGCGCGGCAGAGGCGAGGGCGCGGCGGCTGAGCCCGGTGCCCTCAGTGCCGAACAGCAGCGCCAGCCGCTCGGGCAGTCCCTCGACGTAGTCGGCGAGGTCCTCGGCGTCCTCCCGCAGTGCGAACGCGGTCAGCTCGTAGCCCTCCTCGCGGAACAGCGGGCCGGCCTCGCGCCAGTCGGGCAGCCGGGCCCACGGCACTTGCAGCACGGCTCCCATGCTCACTCGCACGGCGCGCCGGTAGAGCGGGTCGGCGCAGGCCGGCGACAGCAGCACCGCGTCGGCGCCGAGCGCGGCGACCGAGCGGAAGATCGCGCCGACGTTCGTATGGTCGGCGAGATCCTCGAGCACCACCACTCGCCGCGACGCGCGCAGCAGCTCGAGCGGATCGAGCGGGGCCGGGCGGTGCATCGAGGCGAGCGCGCCGCGGTGCATGCGGAAACCGGTCAGCGACTCGAGCTGACCGGGCTCCCCCACGTAGACGGGCACCTCGGGGTGCGCTTCGAGCAGCGGCTCGACGCTCGGCAGCCACTCCTCGAGCAGCAGCGCGGAGCGCGGCCGGTGCCCCGCCCGCACCGCCCTCTCGATCACCTTCGGCGACTCGGCGAGGTACAGGCCCTCCTCGGGCTCCCGGACGCGGCGCAGCTCCACGTCGGTCAACCGCGTGTAATCGGCGAGCTCGGGAGCGCCGAGATCGTCGATGCGGACGATCCTCATGCGGAGCGCCCGCTCATCGGCGCTGTGCTCGCCGGCGCGGTATCCGCCGGCGCCGCGCTCCCCTGGACGGAGCCCGCCGACCCGGCGCGATCCCGATCGGCCCGCGCGAGATCCCGCACGAACTCGCCGACGAAGGCGACCGCGTCCGGCACCGCCTCGTAGTGCACGAGATGGCCGGTGCCCGGGATGATCCGCAGGCGCGACCCCGGCACGAGGTGGCGCAGCGCGAGCTGCTTGTCGAGCGGGGTGATGTCGTCCCGCTCCCCCGCGATCAGCAGTGTCGGCATGGTGAACGCGCGCGCGAACTCGGGCACGGTGTGCGAGACCGAGGCGCGGAAGGCCTGCAGCAGCGTCGACGCGTCGGAGAACCCGCTGAAATAGGCGGCGTGCTGCGCGTGGATCCATGAGCGCAGCTCGGGATCGCCGGTCTTCGCCATGACCTCGCTCATCACGCGAACGATCGCCGGATCGCCGAGCAGGCGGCGGGCGGCGCGCTCCGGCAGCAGCTCGGCCGCCCGGTAGTAGGCGATGGCGAGCTGCGTCAGGGCGGCCTGCGGCCCCTCGAGCGCGGGGGCCGAGATGGGGTTGACGAGGATCAGCCTGCTCGGCGCCATCCCGCCCGCGATGGCCGCGGAAACGACGAGCGTGCCGAAGGAGTGGCCGAGCACCGCGAAGCCGTCGGGGGCGACCTCGGCGGCGAAGGCGCGCAGCCACTCGCCGTACAGCTGCAGGTCGTGCGTGCGTCCCGGGATCGCCGGCGTCTCGCCGAAGCCGGGCAGGTCGGGCGCGATCGCGCGCACGCCCGGCAGCGATTCCGCGAGCCCGTCCGCGATGCCCTCGAGCCCGTGGTGGTCGCCGCGGAAGCCGTGCACGAGGATCATCGGCGCGCCGTCGGGGTCTCCGTACTCCCATGCGCGCGTGCCGATGCCCAGCGTCGGGACGGTGAGCCGAGTGGGCTCGGCGTGCGCTTCGGGGCGCGCGGCGGTCGCGTCGATCGTGGCGGAGGTCACTCGGCGAGTGTAACCGGGCGGGCTGGGCGGGCGCTGCGACGCGCGGGTCGCGGGACCGCGGTCGCCCGGGATCCTGGAACCCGATGTGCGCCGACCGCTCAGGCCGGGCCCTCGTCGATGTCGGAGGGAGTCGGTAGCATCGTTGCAGGACGATACGGATCATCCGTGCGACGAGCAGAAGGACAGCCGTGACCGATCATCAACTCCCCCTCTGGGCCGCGAACATCGCCGTGTTCGACACCGAGACCACCGGTGTCGACACCTCGCACGCCCGCATCGTGAGCGCCACCATCGCGCTGCTGGGGCCGGGCGGAGAGGTCGTGGAGCGCTACGACTGGCTGCTCGATCCCGGTGTCGAGATCCCTCCTGCCGCCGTGCAGGTGCACGGCATCTCGACCGAGATCGCGCGCACCAGCGGCATCGAGGCCGCGGTCGGCGTGCAGCAGATCGTCGAGCAGCTGCTCGAGATGCTCGAGCGAGGCTTCCCCGTCGTCGCCTACAACGCGCCCTTCGACCTCAGCCTGCTGGCGGCCGAGGCCGCCCGCTATGGCATCGCGCTGCCGGGCGACCTCTCCCCCGTCATCGACCCGCTGATCCTCGACAAGCAGTTCGACCGCTACCGCAAGGGCAAGCGCACGCTCGAGGCCGTCGCCGCGCATCACGGCGTCGAGATCGGCAACGCGCACGACGCGGGCGACGACGCGATCGCCGCGGGCCGGGTGCTGCAGCGCATCGCGCGCAAGTACGCCGACGTGATCCCCGGCGAACTCGACGAGTTGCATCGCGCCCAGGTCTCGTGGGCGGCGGCGCAGGCCGCCAACTTCCAGGAGTACATGCGGCGCGTGCGCGATCCCTCGTTCGTCGCCGACGGGCGCTGGCCGATGCGCGCGAGCTGAGCGGGCGCCGGCTCCCCCGCGCCGCGGTACCGGGGCGGGAACGGCGAAAGGGCGTCGATCCGAATCGGATCGAC
>JASGDX010000386.1:0-6184 GCA_047606985.1 Leucobacter sp.
CACCGGCGTGGTGCTCACCAAGCTCGACGGCGACGCCCGCGGCGGCGTGGCCCTCTCGATCCGCGGCGTCACCGGCCGCCCCATCCTCTTCGCCTCCACCGGCGAGGGGCTCGGTGACTTCGAGCCGTTCCACCCCGACCGCATGGCGAGCCGCATCCTCGACCTCGGCGACATCCTCACCCTCATCGAGCAGGCCCAGACCGCCTTCGACGAGGAGGAGGCGCGCAAGGTCGCCGAGAAGATCGCCTCCGACGCGTTCACCCTCGACGACTTCCTCGGGCAGATGCAGCAGCTGCGCAAGGCGGGCTCGCTCAAGAAGATGATGGGCATGCTGCCCGGCATGGGCAGGATGAAGGAGCAGCTCGACAACTTCGACGAGCGCGAGATCGTGCGCACCGAGGCCATCATCCAGTCGATGACCCGCGACGAGCGGCAGAACCCGAAGATCCTCAACGGCTCGCGCCGCCTGCGCATCGCCAAGGGATCCGGCATGACCGTGACCGATGTCAACCAGCTCGTGCAGCGCTTCGAGCAGGCGGCCAAGATGATGAAGACGGTGGCCCGCGGCGGCGTGCCGCAGATCCCCGGCATGGGCCCGATGCCCGGCATGGGCGGCCACGGCGGCAAGAAGAAGCCGCAGGCCAAGGGCAAGGGGGCCAAGCGCTCGGGCAACCCCGCGAAGCGCGCGCAGGAGGCCGCCGGCACCGCGGCGAAGCCGGCTCAGGTCGGCGGAGGCGGAACGGGTTTCGGGCTCGGCGCCGGGGGATCCGCGGGAGCGGCCGAGCCGAGCGAGCAGGATCTCGCCAAGCTGCAGCAGATGCTCGGGCGGGGCCTGCGCTGATCCCGGCGAGCACTCCCGGGGAGTACCCGATCGGCCCCGGCATCGTCGCGCGCAATTATAAAACCCCTGATCATAACAAAAATTGATTTTCCGCTCCCGATGTGGCAGGATTGACGAGTTCGCGCAGTTCCGCGCGTCAAGGCTTCCGCTCCCGCCGCTCGGGCGAGGCGCGGCGTCGTACCACTCGGCCCACAGCCGACCAACTCAAGGAGTCATTCATGGCTGTCAAGATCCGTCTGAAGCGCCTCGGCAAGATCCGCGCGCCCTACTACCGCATCGTCGTCGCCGACTCGCGCACGAAGCGCGACGGCCGCGTGATCGAGGAGATCGGCAAGTACCACCCGACCGAGCACCCCTCGTTCATCGAGGTCGACAGCGACCGCGCCCAGTACTGGCTCAGCGTCGGTGCGCAGCCGACCGAGCAGGTGGCCGCCATCCTCAAGCTGACCGGCGACTGGGGCAAGTTCACCGGCGAGGGCGACACCGATTCCAAGGTGCTGGCCCCCGAGCCCAAGGCCGCCTTCGAGGCCGACTCCTCGAAGAAGCCCGTGCTGCGCCCCAAGGCCGAGAAGCCCGCTGCTCCGGCCGAGCAGCCCGCCGAGGCTCCGGCCGATGAGGCCGCCGCCGAGACCACCGAGGACTAATCCTCTTGGCTGAGCAGGCGCTGGCAGAGGCGCTCGACCATCTCGTGCGCGGCATCGTGGACCACCCCGATCGCGTGCGCGTCGACTCGCGCGACACCGCTCGCGGCGAGGTGCTCGAAGTGCGGGTGCACCCGAGCGATCTCGGCCGCGTGATCGGCCGGGGCGGGCGCACCGCCTCCTCCCTGCGCACCGTCGTGTCGGCGCTGTCCGAGACCGGCCGCGTGCGCGTCGATGTCGTCGACACCGACGAGGAACCGGCCGACGAGGAACCGGCCGACGAGAGTGGCGAGCCCGAGGACGACGCCTGATGGCCGATCCGCGCGATCGCGTGCGAGCTCCCCGTCCCGCTAGCGGGGCGGGGAGTTTGCGCGTCGGGCGTCTGACGAAGCCCCACGGGCTGAAGGGCGGCATCAAGCTCGAGCTCTTCACCGACAACCCCGAGCTGCGCTTCGTGCCGGGCGCGGTCTTCCACCTGCAGGTGCCGGAGGACTCGCCCTGGTTCGGGCGCACCATCACCATGCGCGAGTTGCGCTGGTTCAACGACTCGCCGGTCGGCTTCTTCGAGGAGCTGCCCGATCGCACCGCGGCCGAGGGCATCGTGCGCGCGATCCTGTGGATCGACGAGCAGGCCGTCGCCGCGGGCGAGGAGGAGAACGCCTGGTACGACCACCAGCTGGTCGGCATGTCGGTGATGCGCGGCGAGACGGTGCTGGGCGCCGTCGCCGAGGTGCAGCACATGCCCGCGCAGGATCTGCTCGTGGTCACCACGGATCGCGGCACAGTGCTGGTCCCGTTCGTCGAGGCCATCGTGCCGAGCGTCGACGTCGAAGCCCGAGTGGTGCGGGTCACGCCGCCCGCCGGCCTCTTCGAGGAGGTGCCCGAGGAGGCGCCCGAGGATGCCCCCGAAGGGGCTCGCGAAGAGGCTCCCGAAGGGGAGAGCGGCGAGTGAGGATCGACGTCGTCTCGATCTTCCCGGGCTATTTCGACGCGCTCGAGCTGTCGCTGCTCGGCCGGGCGAAGCAGCGGGGGCTCATCGACGTGCGCGTGCACGACCTGCGCGACGCCGCCCACGACCGGCACCGCACCGTCGACGACACGCCTGCGGGCGGCGGCGCCGGCATGGTGATGAAACCGGAGCCGTGGGGAGAAGCGCTCGACGGCATCCTGGCGTCCGAGGGCGCCGATCCCGATCCGCTCATCGTCTTCCCCTCGCCGGCGGGCGACGTCTTCACGCAGAGGATGGCGCGGGAGCTGGTCCACGAGCGGCACCTGATCTTCGGCTGCGGACGCTACGAGGGCATCGATCAGCGGGTCTTCGACGACTACGCCGCGCGCGGCCGGGTGCGGCTCGTGAGTATCGGCGACTACGTGCTCAACGGGGGAGAGGTCGCGGCGATCGCGATGATCGAGGCGATCGGGCGCCTGCTGCCCGGCGTCGTCGGCAACCCCGAGAGCCTCGTCGAGGAGTCGCACGAGGAGGACGGGCTGCTCGAGTACCCGAGCTACACCAAGCCCGCCGAGTGGCGCGGGCGCGAGGTGCCGCCCGTGCTGCTGAGCGGCAACCACGCGGCCGTCGAGGCGTGGCGGCGCGAGCAGCGCATCGAGCGCACCCGTCGCGTGCGCCCCGACCTGCTGCCGCGCGAGCTGCGCGAAGGAGCGCCGGGGAGGCACGCCGCGGACTGAGCGGGGCGGGACCGGGACATCCGGTGAACGGAATGCCCCGGCTTCCCGTCCGGCGATTCAGCTACCTCGTTGAACGCTGGTCTGAGCTCCGGCTTCGACGGATGACCAGCCAACCGCCGATGAGGCCCGCACCGAGCAGGGCGATTCCTGCACCGAGCTTGATATCCACCTGCTGGTACCAGGGGCGGAGGTCTTCGAGCGGCAGCCCGCTGCCTGCAAGGCCCTCTTCGTATGACGAGTCTTCGATCGCTTGCCGGATGCGTTTCTCGATGATCGGTGCCGCCTCCTCGAACTCGGTCGCCCGGGGCACCTCCATCGCCGCATACTCGTTCAGGGGTTCGAGGAAGCCGTCCGACCAGGCGAACCAGCCGGAGGACATCGGATCCTCGATGACGATCGCTCCGGGATCGAGCTCCTGCAACTGCTGGCCGAGTTCGGAATAGTCGTTGAAGCCAGCCTGTTCCGGTACCGCCGATTCCGCGGGGCGCCAGACCCGGTAGATTCCGAGCGGTCGATCTCTGTCATCGAGGATCGGCGCGATCCACTCTTCGAGTGCTTCGAAGGACAGCGGGGTCTGCTCCTCCGTGCGTTTCGTCCACTGGTGGATCTGCCGGATCTGCCCGAAGCCCGCCGCAGCGGAGAAGTCGGGCGCATCTTCAGGAGGTCCCTCCTCCCTCGCCTCCGCCGTCTCCTGCTGAATCGCCGCTATCGCGGAGTCCGAGAACTGGCGCTCGACATCTTCGGGGGTGCCGGGACCTTCAGCGATCGAAGGCGTCGCTGCGATCATGATCAGAGTGAGCGCAAGAGCGGCGACGGCGGACACGAACCCTGCCCTCTTCGACACCCGGATCATGGGACGATCCCATACAGTGTGTGCGACCATGAGTGTCCTCCTCCGGAAACCATCCAGTTTACAGGTACCGGTCTTCGGCGCCGCTAGGCTTGAGGCATGCGTGATGCACTCTCCGCCCTCGTCGGCAAGGCCGTGCGCGCGGCCGCCCGCCTGCGCGGCGGGGGATCGGCGCTGCCCGGCCTCGTCGTCGAGAAGATCGATCCCGGGTTCATGGGGCGCGTGCTGGGCGGGCTGCCCATGGGCGTGGTCGCGGTCAGCGGCACCAACGGCAAGACCACCACCACGAAGATGATCGTCGAGATCCTCGAATCGCTCGGCCTGAAGGTCTTCACGAACCGTACCGGCTCGAACTTCTCGCGCGGCATCGTCGCGGCGATCGTGCAGGAGTGCTCGGCGAGCGGCCGGCTCGACGCCGACATCGCGGTGCTCGAGCTCGACGAGGCGCACGCCATGTACTTCATCGACCGGGTGCCGCCGCGCCACACCCTGCTGCTCAACGTGCTGCGGGATCAGCTCGACCGATTCGGCGAGATCGACACCACCGCGAGGCTGCTGCAGCGCATCGCCGACGCCACGACCGATGGCGTCGTCGTGAACCGGGAGGATCGCCTGGTCGCGGCGATCGGGGACCGCGCGCGCGCGCGGGCGGGATCGGGGCCCGACGGCGCTCCGAGACCCGAGGTTCGCGAGTTCGGGCTCTCGGAGGCGCTGCTGTCCACCTTCCCGAGCGACGACGACTTCCACTCGGGGCAGGCCGCCGGGGCCGAGGGCTCGAGCGCGGCGCCCGAACGCGGCGACGCCGATGTCACGCTGGTCGAGCTGGGCGACCACGAGGCGGTGTTCCGCGTCGATGGCGAGGACCACCGCACCCCGCTCAAGCTCGAGGGCCTCTACAACACCTTCAACGCCGCAGCCGCGCTGTCGCTCGTGCGCATGGTCGCCGACGCCCCGACGGAGAGACTCGTCGAGGCGCTCGCCGAGGTGCGCCCCGCCTTCGGGCGCGGCGAGCGGCTCGAGCTCGACGGGCGTCCGCTCGAGCTCGTGCTCGTCAAGAACCCCGCCGGCTTCCGGCTCGGACTCGCCTCGTTCGACCCGGCCGGCGTCGACGCGATGATCGCGATCAACGACCAGTACGCCGACGGCCGCGACATGTCCTGGCTGTGGGACGTCGACTTCGCCTCGCTCGCCGAGCGCGGCGTCGATACGGTGAGCGGCACGCGCGCCTGGGACATGGCGCTGCGGCTCGAGCACGACGACGTCGCGGTGGGGCATGTCGAGGAGGACCTCGGGCGGGCGCTCGCCGGCTTTCGCGAGCGGACCGCGGGAGCCGCGGGGGAGCCGGGCAATCCGCGCCGCATCTACTGCACGTACACCGCGATGCTCGAGCTGCGGAAGGCGCTCTCGGAGCTGACAGAGGTGGAGGACATCTGGTGAGCGACGTCGACATCGCCGCCGATCCTGGATCGGCGGCAGGCGCGGGCGATGCGGGATCGGCGCGCGAGCTGACCATCGTATCGCTGTATCCGCGCGACATGAACATCTACGGCGATCGCGGCAACGTGCTCGCGCTCGAGCGACGCGCCCGCGCCCACGGCTTCGCGCCGCGAGTGGTCGAGGTGAACCCGGGGGATCCGCTGCCCGAGCACGTCGACATCGTCATCGGCGGCGGCGGCCAGGACTCCGGGCAGGGGCGCGTGGCGCTGGATCTCGCGTCCAGGGCCGACGAGATCCGGGCGCTCGCGGATGCCGGCACCCCGATGCTCATGATCTGCGGGCTCTACCAGCTGTTCGGCCACCGCTTCATCACGCACACCGGCGAGGAGCTGGCCGGCATCGGCGTGCTCGACGTCGAGACCCGTGGCGGCGACGAGCGCATGATCGGCAACATCGTGCTCGACTCCGAGGAGTTCGGCGAGATCATCGGCTACGAGAACCACAGCGGCAACACCACGATGGGTTCGGGATCGCGGCCGCTCGGCAGGGTCGTGCAGGGCGCCGGCAACAACCCCTCCGACGGGGTGGAGGGCGCGCGCACCGGCAACGTGATCGGCAGCTACCTGCACGGCTCGCTGCTGCCGAAGAATCCCGCCATCAGCGACTTCCTCATCGGCGAGGCCGCCAGACGGCGCTACGGCGCCTTCGAGCCCGTCGCCCCGGTCGGCG